>JAPLCL010000083.1 GCA_026392265.1 Actinomycetota bacterium | reverse complement strand
CTGGCGGGGCGGCGCCGCGGCGGCCGGCGCGGCGCTGGCCGCGGTGGCCGTGGTCGCCGCCGTGCGCGGCGCGAAGACCCGCCGGACCATTGTCGCGGCGGCGACCTGGGCCTACGTCGGCGCCACCGCCGGTCTTGCCCTGGCGTGGCTGCCGTTCCTGCTGGGCTACCCGGTGGCCTTTGAGTTGTACCAGCGCCTGACCTGGTTCATCACCTGGAAGTGACGGCTAGCGGATGACCGCCGCCATGATCGCCTTCTGCGCGTGCATGCGGTTCTCGGCCTGGTCGAACACCACCGAGTTGGGCGAATACAGCACTTCTTCAGTGATCTCCTCGCCCCAGTGCGCCGGCAGGCAGTGCATGACCTTGACCTGCGGTCCGGCGCGATTCACGAGGTCCATGTTCACCTGGTAGGCCTTGAGCGCGGCCAGGCGCACGTCGTGCTCCGTCTCCTCGCCCATGCTCGTGAACGTGTCGGTGTAGATCACATCGGCGCCCTGCACGGCGGCCTGCAGGTCGCTGGTGAGCTCGATGCTGGCGCCCGTCTCCGCGGCATCCGCCTGAGCGCGGGCGACGATGTCCATGTCGGGACCGTACCCATCAGGCGTGCAGATCACGATGTGCATGCCCGTCTTGGCGCCGACCTCGGCCAGCGAATGGGCGACGTTGTTGCCGTCGCCGGAGTACACCAGCTTGACGCCCTCGAGCTTGCCGCAGTGCTCACGCACGGTAAGTGCGTCGGCCATGCCTTGGCATGGGTGATGCGTATCGGTGAGACCGTTGATCACGGGAATCTGGCCGTACTCGGCGAGATCCTCCACGTCCTTCTGGGCGAAAGTGCGGATCATGATGCAGTCGACGTAGCGGCTCATCACGTTGGCGGTATCCTTGATGGTCTCGCCGACGCGCAGCTGGATGTCGTTGGCGCTGAGGAACATGGGCTGCGCACCGAGCTGCTCGATGCCGATCTCGAAGCTGACGCGCGTGCGCGTGCTTGTCTTCATGAAGATCATCGCCACGGCGCGCCCGGCGAGGACGGGATGAGCCGCCCGGCGCTTCTGCGCGTCCTTGAGGGCGGCGGCCAGATCCAGCAGCGCGGCCACCTCTTCAGGCGAGTAGTCGTGGATCGTGAGGAAGCTGCGTCCCGTGAGGTCGAGCTCAGACAGGCAGCTGTGGATCTTCTCAGGCATGTGACCTCCTTGGCGGAGACGAGGGCTCGAGGCATTGTACCGCCGCCGTCGCTGTAGCCGCGGCGGGGAGCGGACGCACCCGCGTCCGCTCCCCGCCGGGTCACCGTCAGGTCAGGCGCGAGCCTCTTAGATGAACTTGCGCTCGCGGAGGATGTCCTCGAGCGTCGGGTGGCCGATCTCCTGCAGGTCGTATTTGACCTGCACGGCCGGCAGCGTGATGTTGATGATGCGGCGCAGGTCCATGGGCGTGCCGATAACGACCACGTCGGCGCCGGAGGTGTTGATGGTCGTCTCCAGGTCCTTGAGCTGCTGCTCCGAGTAGCCCATGGCCGGCAGCACCACGCCGACGTTGGGATACTTCTCGAAGGTCGCCTTGATCTCGCCGACGGCGAACGGCCGCGGATCGATGAACTCGGCGGCGCCGAACTGCTTGGCGGCCACGGTGCCGGCGCCGTACTTCATCTCGCCGTGCGTGAGCGTGGGGCCGTCCTCGACCACGAGGACCTTCTTGCCGTACACCAGCTCGGGCTTATCGACGGAAACCGGCGAGGCGCCCATGATGATGCGCGCCGTGGGGTTCACCGAGCGCACGGCGACCAGCTCCGCCTCGATGCCGGCGCGGTCGGCGGAGTCGATCTTGTTGAGCACGACGACGTCGGCGAGACGGATGTTGACTTCGCCGGGGTAGTACACGAGGCCGTCGCCGGGGCGATGCGGGTCGGCGACGGTGATGTACAGGTCGGCCTTGTAGAAGCTGAAGTCGTTGTTGCCGCCGTCCCAGAGGATGACGTCGGCTTCCTTCTCGGCCTCTCGGATGATGGCCTCGTAGTCGACGCCCGCGTAGATCACGTTGCCGGCCACGACGTGCGGCTCGTACTCTTCCATCTCTTCGATGGTGCACTCGTTCTTGGCGAGGTCCTCGACGGTGGCGAAACGCTGCACGCGCTGCTTGACGAGGTCGCCGTACGGCATGGGGTGACGGATGCTGACGACCTTCTTGCCGGCCTCCCGCAGCATGGTCTGGATCATGCGCGTGGTCTGGCTCTTGCCGGCGCCGGTGCGCACGGCGCAGACGGCGATCACCGGCTTGGTACTCTTGACCATAGTGTGATCGGGGCCCAAGAGGCGAAAGTCGGCGCCAAGGGCGTTCACCATGGCCGAGCGATGCATGACGTACTCATACGGCACGTCGCTGTAGGCGAAGACGACTTGATCTACGCCGTGCTTCTTGATGAGCTCGGGCATCTCGGACTCGTCGTGGATGCCGATGCCGTCGGGGTACAGCGAGCCGGCCAGCGCGGCCGGATATTTGCGGTCGTTGATGTACGGGATCTGCGTGGCGGTGAAGGCCACGACCTCGTAGCGATCATTGTCACGGAAGTACGTGTTGAAGTTGTGGAAGTCGCGGCCGGCGGCTCCCATGATCAGGATCTTGCTCTTCTCTGACATGCTCTCTCCTCTGGTTGCAGGTCCCTCCGCGCCACGATCCTTGTGTCAGGCCGGCGGAGAGAACACCTTGTGGACATACGGTGACGTAAAGAGCTGCAGCGTCGCAGCATAGTTGGGCACGAACCCGAGGGACTCCCCGAGGGCCGGCGGCCGCTCGAGGTCCTCGACGTCGAGGATGAGGTGGTCGCTGGAGGCGCCGAGGACCTCGATGCGCGAGTCGACGGGGCGCAAACCTTCGGGTGGGGCATCTTGACGCCCGAGGGCGCAGATCGCGCGGCGCCGCTCGCCCCTGTCGGTGAAGGTCGGCCGATTGCCGAAAGCATCCTGTGCGCTGATACCGCTGGGCAGGGACGGTTTGACCAGGCATTCGATGACCGGCGCCGAGACGGTGATGGCATCCAGGTGCAGATCAAGCGTGGGCTCGCGGGTGAGCGTGTCGACACCGAGGACGATGGTCTCGCCGATGCGCAGTGTGTTGACCGCCGCCGGCATGCGGCCGGAGGTGACCATACCGATGGAACTCGAGTTGCCGCCCGAGACGAGCAACGGGCGGCCGAGCTGCTTCTCGCTCCGCGCCGCCAGCTCGGCCAGACGCCCCAGGTTGTCCTCGTCCGGGACGATCGCCCCGAAGCAGGTGAGGTTCACGCCGATGCCGGCGATGTCGATGTGATCCATGGCGTTGACGCGCTCGAGGAACGCCGGAAGGGCCGCCGGCATCATGCCTTCGCGCAGGTCACCGAGGTCGACCATCGCCACGACGGCGTGACGCCGCCCCGCTGCGGCTGCGGCGTTGTCGAGTGCGACGACCGTCTCGAGCTCGCTCTCGAGCGAGACGTCGGTGAGTCGTACGGTGTCGCCGGCGAGCTCGGGAGTCGGCGCGCGCAGCAGCCAGATGGGCGCCGTGATGCCGGCTTCACGCAGCCGTTCGGCGTTCTCGAGGCGACTCTCGCCGAGAGCCCTCGCGCCGCCGGCGAGCATCGCCCGAGCCACCTGCGGCGAACCGCATGTCACCTTGGTGACGGCCACGACCTCGATGCCGGGCAACTGCGACACCACACGACGCGAGTTGTCGCGGAGCTTCTTCAGATCGACGGTGACGGTTGCCGTGCCCAGCGTGTCCCTCCTATGCATAGGACGTATGCACGAGGTTATATGCCGCGGCCCCAGAGCGCAAGCGTTAACCGTTGTTCACGAACCTTGGCGGGGCTTCTTCCGCTTCCCAGCGGATCCTCAGACTGGCCCACTCGCATCCACGGCGACTCCGCCAGAGGAGTCCCGGCGCCGCGAGTGGCCTGCTGGACCGCTCCGGAGAGCAGGCCTCCAGGGGCGCTGCCGGAGGCACGGGCACCAGCGGTAGCGCCGATGCTTCGCCCGGCAGCTCCTCGGCCGGGAGCAGCTCCACGGCGCGGGTCGTCGTCGACACGGAAAGCTACGTGGGCTGCGGGGCCTGCCTGCAGGTCTGACCCGCCGCGGTGTTCGCCGCGAGCGGCGGAGTGGCGACGGCGCAGAACCCGGACGCCTTTCACCTGTGCGGACGCTGCACCCAGGTCTGCCGTCCCGGCGCCATCACGCTCAACTGATAGACGGAGACGCGGGCGGGGCGGCCCTGCGGCCTCTCCGCCCGCCTTCGAGCTCCGTCGCCTACTTCACGCTCAGCGTGGCCCTGCCGATCACGCTGGCGTCGTTGCCGGCAAGGTCCTCGCCGGTGACCACGATACGGTAGGCGCCCTCGGGCAGAGAGCACGTGTACCGGATCGACCACCAGCCGTCATGGTTCGCGGCGTAGCCCCACAACCAGCTCTTCTTGACGACGCCGGACTTGGTCGTGACGGCGAGTCGCTTCGTCACCCGCGTGCTCTGATCGTCGTAGACCCTGAAGAACAGCTTGCAGGTGGTGCCGCGCTTGACGGTGACGTTCTTGGCGGTGCACGCGGGGCCGACGGTGTCGCCATCGGGCGGTAAGGTAGGTGTGGCGCTCGGCGTGGGTGTGGAAACCGGGGCCGACTTGGCCGTGTACGCATTGAGGCAGAGGTTGGCCGTGCGATCCCACTTGGTGAGATCAGACCAGGCAGCCCCATTGGCGCTGACGTAGCTTTGGCGCGGCAGGGCGGTCGCAGCGGAGCTCAGACCGAGCTCGGCGGCCTCGATGGCCAGGGGAGACATGTTCTCCGGGGATGTCAGGCATACCGCCACGACGAAGTCGTTGCCGCCGGTCACGGGGAACGGTGACGAGAGCGCGACCGTGTGAAACCCGGGCGTGCCGATCGCGCCGGAGCCCCTGCTCTGCAACGTCTGCAGCGACGCGCCCGCGTAGACGGTGTAGGTCTCGTTGGGCATGTGCGTGTAGAAGCCCAGCGCGGCTATCGACTCCGTCCGCCGCGCCAAGAACACGTTGGCTCCCCACGCCGTGTTGGAGCTGAAGCCGTAGACGTTGGTCTGGCCCAGAGGATCGTAGGAGTAGATGTCGCTGAAGTTACCGGTAGCCTCCACGCCGTTGAAGACGACGTTGAAGCCGCGGGCTGCTCCGCAGTACCGATCGTAGTAGGACGCCCAGAAGTAGCCGCTCTGGCCCCAGCCGGTACCCCAGCTGTTCTTGACGAGCCAGGCGCCATCGCCAGGTGGCGCAGTGGGGAAGTTGCTCGCGGCGAAGCCGTCGTCCCAGCCGACGATGGTCACCGCATGATTGGCGACGTCGTCGCCGCGGTAGCAGTACCCGGCGACGGCGGCGGCGTAGCAACTGTCGTCCCAGTAGATCGTCGTCGCCACAGCGCCGTAGGTGGTCAGCGCGTACTTGACGTTGGCGGTGTCGCTCGCCGTCGCACCCCCAGGGACGTAGAGGATCTCCTGCACATGCTTGGTCGCCGTCAGCCCGGGCGGAGTGGACCCATCGCCATACGCGTCGTCGCTCTCGTCGACCGGGCCACCCCAGCGGATAAGGTACGCGGCCGCCATGTCGAAGGTACCGCCGCGGTCATACAGGCCGCCGCGCATGTCGAATCCGGAGGTGAGCGTGATGTGGTCTTCCGAGAGGTCGCGTAGCTCGCCGGGCAGCAGGCACGACTCCAGCGAACCGAAGGTCGCGAAGGCCCAGCAAGTGCCGTAGGGACGCTGCTCTTTGACCGGCGAGACCTTGCCGAGGTCGCGGAGGTCGTAGGACGAAGGGTACGAGGCGCGTGCGGCGTCGAGACGCGCGCCCCTGAACGCCGAGGCGTCCAGGGGTGAGGGGATCAGGCCCGGCCGAAAACCCGGGACCGCGTCCAGCCCGAGGACGTGCCTCAGCTTGAACTCCGCCTGGTAGCGAAGGAACTCCGCGCTGAGCGGCGCCGCGCGGAGCTGGTGCCCCGCCGCCGCCAGCGGCGCTGCCACGAAGAGCACGAGCACTGCGACGCCCAGCACCAGCCAGGCGAAGGTCTTGCGATACGGTCTCTGCGTGGCCCCTCCCGTCGCCGGTCAGATCGGTGAGCAGGCCGCCGGCCGGCGCAACGCCGAAGGCCGGTAGTCGGCCGGCAGCTTCGTCTCAGAATAGCGCCAAGTGCCCCGCGAAGCCATCTGCCCTGTACCCAAACGCTCGTCACGCCCGCGTTCCGGCGAGAGGATGAGGAGGCTGGATCAACCGCCCCACGAGGAGGAGCCATGTCGGACAGCGTCTACAAGGTCATCGAAGTGATCGGCACCAGTGCGACGTCCTGGGAGGAAGCCGCCAAGACCGCGGTGCAGAAGGTCGCGAGGCATCTCGAGGACGTGCGCGTGGCCGAGGTCGTGGAGCTCGACCTGCGCCTCGAGGACAACAAGGTGATGGCGTACCGCGCCAAGATGAAAGTGTCGTTCAAGTACCACGACGAGAGCTGACGCCCAGCGCGGGCGGGGCGGCCGCAAGGGCCGCTCCGCCCGTCTTGCCGTCTGCCCTACTTCACCGTCAGCGTGGCCCTGCCGACCACGCTTGCGCTGTTGCCGGCAAGGTCCTCGCCGGTGACGATGATGCGGTAGGCGCCCTTGGGCAGACGGCATGTGTACTTCGTCGACCACCAGCCGTCGTAGCTCTCGCCGTAGCCCCACGACCAGCTCTTCTTGACGACTCCGGAGTTAGTCGTGACGGCGACATCCGTCGTCACCTGCGTGCTGAGCGCGTCATACACCTTGAAGTAGATCTTGCAGGTCCCCCCACGTTTCACCGTCGCGTTCTTCGCGGCGCAGACCGGCCCGACGGTGTCTCCCGGCGTCGGCGGGGGCGCGGCCCCGTTGACTGCGGCCGCGAGATCGAGCCGCCCGCCCGTGGTCATCTTGCCTCTCAGCGAGGGCAGGGGATCCACCTGGCCGATGATCCGCTCGACGCGCTGCCCCATGGTCTCGGACGGGAACCGCGCTGCGCACAGCGCGACTGCCCCGGTAACGTACGGCGTGGCCATGGATGTACCAGACCAGCTCTCGTACCCGTCACCCGGCACCGTGCTGAGGATATTCACGCCGGGGGCGGCGAGATCGACGCTCTTCGCGCCGTAGTTCGAGGAGTCCGCGAGAACGTCGTTGTCGTCGACGGCCGCCACGGCGATGATGTTCGCGCAACTATACGACGAAGGGAAGTGCAGCGTCGCGTCGTTGTCGTCCCCGATCTCGTCCGCGCCGCCGTTGCCGGCCGACGTACAGAAGACGATGCCGGCCGCGCCGGCGGCGTTGATGGCACTGCGCAGCAGAGAGTTGCTGCCGGCGCCGCCCCACGAGGCGTTGATCGCCACGACGTCGACCCCATGGTGCAGCTTCTCAGCGACCACGTAATCGATGCACTTGATCGCATCCGAGTCATAGCCGGACCCTTCGGAGTCCATGTACTTGAGCGCCATGATGCGTGCGTGCCAGGCCACGCCGGTGACGCCGATGCCGTTATTGCCCACGGCCGCCGCGGTACCCGCGGTGTGGGTGCCGTGCCCGTCGTCGTCGTACGGGTCAGTGTCCTTGTTGGCGGGATCGATGCCGTACACATCGTCGACGTAGCCGTTGTGGTCGTCGTCGATACGGTTGGCCGGGATCTCACCGGGGTTGCGCCACATGTTGGCGGCTAGATCGGGATGGTCGTAGGCGACCCCGCTGTCGATGTCGGCGACCACCACGCCGGCACTACCCGTGGTGGTGCTCCACGCGTCGGGAGCGCTGATGTCGGCGCCTGCGGTGCCTCCGGTCTGGCCGCTGTTGTACAGCCCCCAAAGCTCCGCGAAGTCAGGATCGTTCGGGATGACGCCATCCGCGTACCTTCTGTAGTTCAGCGAAGCGGCGATGACGTCCGCGTCCTGAAGCGCGCTCGCCACAAGGGCAGGACCCGTCAGCACGGTGGACGTGATGAGGAGAATGCGCTCGCCCTGCGGCAAGATGGCGCGCGCGCCGAGGTCACGGAACCGGACCGAGCCGAGCGAGCCGGCCAGTGCCTTCTTGCTCGACAGCGAAGCTCCGGCCCTCAGGAGCACGAGGACCTCGCCGGCGGCGTACGCCGCACCGGCCTGCGGTGTCTGCGCGGCCTGCACAGAGGGCACCGGGACTCTGTTCAGCCCGAGAGTCTGCTTGAGCTCGGCGCCAGCTTGGTGACGCTGGACCCCGGTGCTGAACACCGCGGCGCGGAGCGACGGACCCGCGGCGGCCGCCAGCGGCGCCGCCATGGCCGGCGCGAGCAGTGCCGCAAGCAGCGCCAGCCATATGAGGGTGCTTCTCGAACGACCACGCATGACCCCTCCCGTCCCAGTGGATCTGTGACCCTTGCCACCCGGCGCCGGCGAGCGTGCGGCCGACCGCTTCGTCCCAGAGTATCGGCAGCGACATGCAGAAGCCACAGCCACGACCATTCAGGAGCGCCCGGCCGCTGCCGGGCTACAGGCCGACACTGCGGCGCATCAGCGCGATCACAGCGTCGGTGGCGAAGTGCGCGAAGAGAGCGCCGCAGCAAGCGAAGATGTAGTCGCGGTCCAGAGCGCAGCGCGCGGCTGCCGGCGGCAGGAGGCGCTCGCCGCCGCCCTTGCCGCGCGTGTCCGCAAGGATGGCTTCGCCGCCGGGCAGTCGCGTGAGGGCGCCGCCGGTGCCGATCACGAGCCGGCAGGCGGTGAGGTCGCGGCCGCGGGCGACCGTCTCGCGCCCGGTGGGCGTGTAGAGGTGGGCCAGCTGACCGGCGTGCCGCTGTACGCCGGTGACGGCGGCGTAGTGCGTCAGCGTGAGCGCCGCGGCGATCTCTTCCTGCGTGGTCGGGAGCGGCGGCGGCAGATGCACCGGCCGCTCCTGCTCGGCCAGCATCTCCACCACATGCGCGGCGCTCACGTAGGTGCCGAGGTCGCCCTCGACGGTACGCTTGCTGTGCGGCTGCGGCTCGATCATGAGCGCCGCGATCTCGGGGCTGCCGTCGGTGATCGAGTGCACGTCGGTGGTCGCGCCGCCGACGTCGATCACGACGAGGTCCCCGACCTCGGCGGCGAGCCGCTCGGCGGCGATCAGCACCGCCCCCGGCGTCGGCAGGATGCGCCCGTTGACGACCTCGCCGATACGCTCCATGCCGGGGGCATGCGTGATGTGTTCTTCGAAGGCGTCGTGGATCACGGCGCGGGCCGGCACGATGTCGAGCTCGTCGATGCCGGGGTACACGTTGTCGGTGAGCTTGACCCTGAAGCCGGCCCGCTCGAGCAGCTCCCGAGCGTCACTGCTCACCACGGAGTTGCCGCCGTACACGACGATGGGGCGCGCCGAGAGCTCGCAGAGGCGCTCGGCGTTATGAAGCACGGTGTCGCAGTCGCCGCCCTCCACTCCTCCGGCCAGCAGGATGAGGTTAGGCTTGACCTCGTCGATCGTGCGCAGGTCGTGATCGCGCAAGCGTCCGGCGGTGACGTACTCCACCACGCCGCCGGCGCCCAGCGCGGCCTCGCGGGCGGCCATGGCCGTCATGCGCAACGTAAGACCGTGCACGGTCATGCGCAGGCCGCCGGCCGCCGAGCTGGTCGCCAGTGTCAGGCTCGGCGCGAGCGGCCCCACCGCCGCCTCGAGCTGCTCCCGGGCGGCGTTGACGCCGAGGGTGACGTCGCCGTCAACGACGGAGGTGGCGGCGACGCCCTGCCCGACAAGGCAGGGCGTCGCCGCCGGATAGTCGCTCAGCCCGTCGAAGGCCGAGACGACGGTGGTCGTCGAGCCGATCTCGGCGACGAGCGCGTCGACGGGGCGGGGCTCCGTCACGTCACATCCCGCGCTCGCGCATGGTCGTCACCACGAACGAGGCGACGCCTATGCCCTTGGCGCCGCGCCCGAAGCCGGCGTCCATGCCCCAGCTGCGGGCGAGCTCGTCGGTGACCTG
>JAPLCL010000134.1 GCA_026392265.1 Actinomycetota bacterium | reverse complement strand
CAGGGCCCTCGTGCAGCTCACGTGGACGATGTAGATGGGCGCGTCGGCGATCTCGGCGAGCATGATCGCGCGCCTCGTCGCCTCACTCTCGGCGGCGGCGGGGCGAGTGGTGAGGTGGTCCTTCGGGGCGGTCTTGCCTGCCGGCAGATGCTCCTTGACGAGGATGTCGATGACATCGCCGTTCTCAGCGTGGACGCAGACGAGGGCCCCGCAGTCCTAGCCCTTCTTCAGAGTCTGGAGAAGGGTCGCGTCGTCGACCATGATGGCGCCCTTGTAGGCCTCGAAGAGCTTGAGGCTGGTGACTCCTGCGTCTACCAACAGGGGTATCTCGGCCAGGGTGCCGTCGTTGAGATCGGTGACGGCCATGTGCAGCCCGTAATCGGCGACCACATGGCCGTCGGCCATCGCTCTCCAGTCGGCGTAGGTCTTCATCAGGGAGTCGCCGGGCGCCTGCATGGCGAAATCGACGACCATCGTGGTCCCGCCGTTCGCGGCGGCCTTGGTGCCCGTCGCGAACGTCTCGCAACTGATGGTGCCGCCAAAAGGCATCTGGAAGTGCGTGTGCACGTCGATGCCGCCGGGGAGCACGTGGGCGCCTGAGGCATCCACGATGATCTTCTTCACGTCAGGACCTCCTTCGCATTCGTCCTGAGCTTTCGCTGTGATCGTGCCGGAGGAGCCTCGCCGGGAGCCCTCTGGCCCTTCACAATAAAGCACACGAGAATCGGGGGGTCTGAGCGTGCGACGCCGGCCTCATGAGCCCTGGAGCGCGTCGAGGTGGGTTCACTGGTCTACCCTCGTCGTCGTGCGATTGTGCACCTGCACCCACACAATGCAGCGATGGGACGCTACCATGGTGTCTGCGCTGTGCACTTGGCCGGCGCCCGCGGCGAGCGCCGCTGGCATGCCGGAGGAAGTGCCCTCTCGAAGGAGTCCGCTACATGTTCACACGGAAGGATACGACATGACAGAAGTCAAGAGACTCGGCTACATGGTCGACGGGGAGTGGAAGCAGTCCAAGAGCACCACCTTCCTCCCGATCACCGACTCCAACACCGGCGAGGTGATCGCCGAGACCCCGATGTGCACCGAGGCCGAAGTCACCGAAGCCATCGAGTCGGCTCACGCCGCCTTCGGCCCCTGGGCCAGCATGCCGATCCAGAAGCGCACCGAGGTGCTCTTCAAGTGGCGGCCGATGCTGCTTGAGCACATGGACGAGATCGCCACCATGGCCTCGACCGAGCTCGGCAAGAACCTCGACGAGGCGCGCGGCGAGGTCGTCAAGATCATCGAGGCCGTCGACGTCGCCGTCGGCGCCCCCATGCTCATGAAGGGCGAGTCGCTGATGAACGTGGCCACCGGCCACGACACGGTGAGCTACCGCGAGCCGCTCGGCGTGTTCGCCGGCATCGCCCCGTTCAACTTCCCGGCCATGATCCCCTTCGGCTGGATGCTGCCCATCTGCATCGCCTGCGGCAACACGTTCGTGCTCAAGGCCGCCAACCCCGTGCCGCTGACCAGCCACCTGCTGCTCGACCTGCTGTACAGCGCCGGCCTGCCCAAGGGCGTCGTCAATATGGTGACCGCCGAGAAAGAGGAGGCCGAAGTGCTGCTCAAGCACCCGGCCGTCCGCGGCGTGAGCTTCGTCGGCACCACGCCGGTCGGCAAGCACATCTATTCTATCGCCGCCGCGCACGGCAAGCGCGTCCAGGCCCAGACGCAGGCCAAGAACCATGGCCTCGTGCTGCGTGACGCCTCGCTCGAGCGCGCCGCTCGCGGCATCATCAACTCGACCTTTGGCTGCGCCGGCATGCGCTGCATGGCGCTGCCCGTGTGCGTCGTCGAGAACGCGGTCGCCGATGAGTTCGTCGCCTACATGAAGAAGTTCGCCCAGGAGCGCACTATCGGCGCCGCCTACGATCCCAAGACGCAGCTCGGCCCGGTCGTCTCCGCGGCCCACCAGGCGTCCGTCACCCGCTGGATCGACAAGGGCGTCGAAGAGGGCGCCACCCTGGTCCTCGACGGCCGTGGCGTCGTCGTCCCCGGTTTTGAGGGCGGTCATTTCGTCGGCGCGACCATCTTCGACCACGTCACCCCCGAGATGACCTGCGGCCAGGAAGAGGCCTTCGGCCCCATCCTCTTCGTCAAGCGCGTCGACGACTTCGAAGAGGGCCTCGCGGTCATGAACCACAGCCCCTACGCCAACGGCTCGTGCATCTTCACCGAGAGCGGCTACTACTCCCGCGAGTTCGCGCGCCGCACCCACGCCGGTATGGTCGGCATCAACGTCGGCATCCCCGTGCCGGTGTCCTTCTTCCCGTTCTCGGGACACAAGGACTCCTTCTTCGGCGATAACCATGTGCTGGGCAAGGACGGCTTCCAGTTCTTCACCGAGACGAAGTGCGTCACCACGCGCTGGTTCACCGAGGCCGACAAGAAGCAGAAGCAGGTCAGCACCTGGGAAGGCACCGTCAACCGCTGACGGACCGTTCCCGCAACGGCCTTCGCCCCGCCTCTGAGGGCGTCCTCGCGAACCCCGGCTGCAGGTGATCTTCTTACGCCCCTGCAGCCGGGGCCGAACGTCAAAGTGAAAGGGTGGTCCACACCATGGGTGTGAAGGAACAGTACCGCGACTACGTCATGACCGGCTTCGTGAAGCGCGTCGAGCCGGTGGTCGCCGATCACGGCGACGGAGCCCTGCTCTACGACGCCGACGGCACCGAGTACATCGACTGCTTCGCCGGCATCAGCGTCACCAACGCGGGGCACCACAACCGCAAGGTCCTGGACGCCGCCATGGCGCAGGCCGAAAGGCTCGTGCACGCCTGCTCCTACGTCTACCACGTCGAGTCCGTCGGCGCCCTCGCCGAGAAGCTTGCCGAGATCACCCCCGGCGACCTGCAGAAGACCTTCTTCGGCAACGGCGGTGCCGAGGCCATCGAGGGCGCCTTCCGTCTCGCCAAGCGCTTCAGCGGCAAGAACGAGTTCCTCGCCATCGAGTCGAGCTTCCACGGGCGCTCCTACGCGACCCTCTCGGTGACCGGCAACTCGGGCCGCAAGAAGGGCGGCGGCCCCTACATGCCGGGCGTCGCCTTCGTGCCCACCCCGTACTGCTACCGCTGCTTCGCCGAGACCACGCCAGACAAGTGCGACATGCTCTGCGCGCGCCGCGTCGGCGAAGTCGCCCGCCTGCACCTCTCGGGCAGCGTCTGCGCCTTCATCGCCGAGCCCGTGATGGGCGAGGGCGGCATCATCGTACCGCCGGACGACTACTTCAAGCGCGTCAAGGAGATCCTCGACGAGGAGGGCATCCTCTTCATCGCCGACGAGGTGCAGAGCGGCTTCGGGCGCACCGGCAAGATGTTCGCCATCGAGCACTACGGCGTCGTGCCCGACATCATCACCATGGCCAAGGGCATCGCCGACGGTTGGCCGCTCTCGGCCTTCACGGCGCGCGCCGAGATCGCCGACGCCTTCCAGATCGGCGACCACCTCAGCACCTTCGGCGGCAACCCTGTGAGCTGCGCCGCCGCGGTGGCCAGCATCGCCTTCCTGCAGGATGGCGTCATCGCCGAGTCGGCGCGCAAGGGCGCCGAGCTCAAGGCGCGCTTCGAAGAGCTGCAGCGCGCACAGCCGCTCATCGGCGACGTGCGCGGCAAGGGCCTCATGATCGGCGTCGAGCTGATCGCCGATCCGGCCACCAAGGCCTACGGCACCGCCGCCGGCGCCTTCGTACGCCAGTACTGCCTCGAGCACAACCTGCTCATCGGCGTGGGCGGCAACTTCGGTAGCGTACTGCGCATCCAGCCTCCGCTGGTGATCAGTGACGCCCAGCTCGACACCGTGTTTGGCACGGTCGCCGACGGCATCGCGGCCTACGCCTCCGTGAGCTGAGCCGCGGAGGGCCGCGAGGCCCGCAGTACGATCAAGCCGCAAGGGGCGGCGGGCCAGAGGCCCGCCGCCCCTTGCGCGTACGGTCCGAGCCTGCGGGCCGGGCACGACGACGCGCTTCGGCCGCGCCGGGCGTGGCGGCCCCTGAGCGGCAGAGGTCTGCTGCTATACTGCCTTTCCCATGGAGTACTTGACGGTACGGGAACTGGTCCACGAGGCCGGCTTGGGGCTTGTCCTTCTGACCGGAGAGCTTGGTCTGGACAACGCGATCGAGGGCATCCATTTGTCCGACCTCGAGGATCCCACTCCCTGGATGACGTCGGGCATGGTCCTGGTGACGACCGGCGCCACGTTTGCGCAGGCTCCTGAGATCGGCCTGAACCTGCTCGATCGCCTGCGCGAACGCGACGCGGTGGCTCTGGGGATCGGCGTCGGGCACTATGTGGACGAAGTCCCGGAGGCCATGATCTCGAGGGCACTGGACCTGCGCATCCCTGTCTTCGCGTCTCCGCTCGAGGTGCCGTTTCGAACCATTGTGAAGTACGTGTACAACGCCTTGGCGTCGAGCGACATGCACAGTCTCAAGCGCAGCCTCGCCATGCAGACCCAACTCCTCGACTACCTTATCGAAGGGCGCGGCGTCGAGGACCTCATCGCCAGTCTCTCCTCGATCCTGGCGATCCCCACCGTGCTCTTTGACGCCGGCGGCACGGTCCTTGCCCCTACCGACGGCGACGCACACGCTCGCGAGGTCGCCGACAGACTCTGGGCGGAGTACACCCGCGCCAAGGGTTCTGTGGGCCCCGTCGGGGTTCTCGAGTCGGCCCACCATCGTCTGTACTACCGAAAAGTGCAGGTATACGGGGCCGTGGAGCGCGTCCTTGCTGCTTCTGGTCCCCAGGCGTCTGCCTCCGAACTCATCGACACGTCGTTGTCGTTCGTCCAGAGACTTCTGGCCCTCGATCTGCTGCGCTCCCACGAGCAGCTCCTGGCGCGTCGTCGCACCCGCTCGCTGCTCCTGGAGGACTTCCTCGCCGAACGCGGGACAAGCGGGGAGCTGCTGCGCCGGCTGCAGGAGCAGGACATCGATCTCAGGCTCACCTGGCGGTTGTTCTTCGTTGGGATCGACTCGTGGGCGAAGGGCGAGTCGCCCGGTGACGAGCAGGGCTCGTTCGCCTTCGAGACCGCTGTGCTGGACGCCACGGACGAGTGCTTGGGCTCAAGTTCGTTGAGCTTCCTCAGCCTCGTCCACGACAACACGGTCATCGTGCTGGCTGTAGTCGACATCCTCCCTGTCGGCGAACTCAGGTCGGTCCTGGCCGGGCTTCGTGGCCGGCTCGAGGCCCTTACGGGTTCGAGTGTCGCCGTCGGGTGTTCGGCTCCCACCGCGGGGCTCATTCGTGTGCGCGCTGCGATCGACCAGGGAGCCGAGGCTCTCCAGCACGCGCGAACCGTCCCGGGAGAGGGGGCGCGCCTGTTTGAGGACCTGCCTCGGGCACTGCGGCTCCTCAACGGCCAGGATCCGGCCGCGATGTCCGCGTTGTACGAGCGCCTCATCGTCCCGCTTGCCGTCCATGACGAGAGGCATCACACATCCCTTCTGCCGACCCTGCGTGCTCTCTGTGCCAACCGCCTCTCCGCGCACAAGACCGCAGAGGCGCTGTCGATCCACCGCAACACGCTCCATAAGCGGCTCCGTCGCATCGAGTCCATACTCGGGGTCGACCTCGATTCCATGGACGACGTGCTCGAGTTCTACGTCGCGCTGCGCGTCGGCGAACTCCACCCGGAGTCGTCCTCATACTGAGGACCGTGCAGTGGGTGTGCAACCGCGTACCTAAACGCTCGAAACTAGATGCAGGTGCAGTTATCCTTGGTCCGTTTCAAGAGATACGAGATGCGCACGTGAGTGGATGGGTACGCGCCCCTGCAGCCTTGGGCCGGGCGGTCGTGTCGCCGCCACGGGCGTGAACATCCCCGGTGCCAGGGCGGAGGGCTCGCCGTCCGTCAGCAGTGATCGCGACATGTTGGAGGTAGAAGCAGAATGCAGGTCAAATCGCTCAGGCGAAAAGACCTACGCCAAGAGCCTGCGCACGCGGAACAGCTTCGAGACGGGCATCTTCCAGTTGGGCGGTCACGCCAACTATCTCGACACGAACGCCGTGTACACGCCGGCCGTGAAAGGCGCGGAGCAGGCGTTCGCCACCGAGCGTCTCGACGACGTGGCGAAGCTGCTTTCGCGCTACGGCGAGGCCATCTGCATCCGCATCTTCGGCGATCCCGTCGGCTGGGTGTACGGCGCCGGCAACCACACTACATGCGCGAGTTCGCCAAGGCCGCCGACGTGCCGGTCATCAACATGGAAGACGACATGTACCACCCCTGCCAGGGCATGGCCGACGCTATGACCATGCAGGAGAAGCTCGGCGACCTCGAGGGCAAGAAGGTCGTCATCAGCTGGGCCCACTCTCCGAGCCGCAAGAAGCCGGTCAGCGTACCGCATTCGATGATGGCGGTGAGCTCGCTCTTCGGCGCCCACGTCGTGTTCGCGCACCCGAAGGGCTTCGAGCTCGACCCGGCGCAGGTCGCGCACGCCAAGGACAACGTCGCCCGCTACGGCGGCTCGTTCACCGAGACCGACGACATGAAGGCAGCCTTCAAGGACGCCGACGTCGTCTATCCGAAGAGCTGGCCCTCGCTGAAGTACTTCGCGACCGCCGACAAGGAAGCCGACTGGAAGGCGCAGGACAAGCTGTTTGACGCCAACAGGAGCTGGATCTGCGACGAGAAGATCTTGAAGCTCACCAATCGCGACAGCATCTGCATGCACTGCTTGCCGTGCGATCGCAGCCACGAGGTCACCGACGCAGTCAGCGACGGGCCGCACTCCGTGGTCTACGACCAGGCCGAGAACCGCATGCATGCTCAGAACGGGGTCATGGCCCTCTTGATGAACGGCTGACCTGCCGGCAGCTCTTTCGCGTTCCCCTGGCTGGCCGCGGACGCGTTGCGGCCGGCCAGGGCACAATACCCAAGAGGGACAAGGCGCGGCTTCACGGTGGGCTTCCGACGCCCGCGGTGGATGGATCGGACCACAGAAGTGGAGGTGCGAATGAAGCTTCTCGTTGCTCTCGGCGGCAACGCCATCAAACAGGCGCATGAGGCCGGCACGACGGCCGAGCAGTTCGACAACTGCGAAAAGACCAGCGAACAGCTCGCGGGGATCGTAAGTGAGTTCGGTCCCGGGGACTGGCTGGCGATCACGCACGGCAACGGGCCCCAGTCGGGCAACTTGAGCGTGCAGATGGAGGCGGCCAAGGACACGGTGCCCATGCAGACCCTGGACGTGATCGGGGCGATGACGCAGGGCCAGATCGGCTACATGCTGCAGAACACCATGCAGAAGCACCTCAAGGCGCGCGGCGTGGATCTGGACGTGATCGCGGTCGTCAACCAGGTGCTCGTCGACCCCGACGACCCCGAGTTCAGCGGCGACACGGCCTCCAAGCCGGTGGGCAATCTCTTCACCTTCAAGGAAGCCCGAGCCCTCAAGGCCCAGCATCCGGAGTATGTCGTCAAAGAGGTCAAGCCGGGCGCCGAAGAGAGCTGGCGGCGCTGCGTTCCATCGCCCATCCCCAGCCTCAACGTCGAGGCCCGGGCCATCTGCCGGATCCTGGACGCGGGCATCATCGTGATCGCCTCGGGCGGCGGCGGCATCCCCGTCATGCAGGACGACGAGGGCGACTACCAAGGGCTCGAGGCGGTCATAGACAAAGACCGTGCCGGCGAGGTCATGGCGCAGGAGATCGGCGCAGACACCTTCATGATGCTCACCGACGTCGAGCACGCCTTGCGGGACTTTGGCAAAGCGACCGCGGCGCCGATCGGCGAAGTGACCGTTGCGGAAGCTCAGCGGCTCGCCGCCGAGGGCCACTTCCTGCCCGGGAGCATGGGTCCCAAGGTGGCTTCGGCCATCAAGTTCGTGGAAGAGGGCGGCGCACGGGCGATCATCAGCTCCCTCGACAAGGCGGTCGAGGCGCTGGCGGGCAGGACGGGGACGATCATCGTGCCGTGAGCGGGCGCGGAGACGAGTGCCCGGTTCTTCAGGGTCGACGCCAACGTGGCGGGCGCCTGTGTTCGAGTCCGGGCAGCGAGGTCAGGCTCGACAAGGCGTTATTGACAGTCTTGGGGGCTCCATGGTCTAGTCACCCGCACGAGCTCGCCATCATGGATGCGGCGCAGATGGCGCAGACGTTCACCAGGACGGCGCCCGAGATCATCGAGAGAAACCGTGCCGAGCAGTCCCACGCCGTCGTCGGCATCCTTGCGCGCGGTGCCATGATGAGCGCGAGTACGGCTGCCGGCGAGTCGGGCGCGGGAGCAGTGGTGCGTGGCTGCCGCGTGGTCGAGACGCGCCGCTACGGCGACTACGCTCGCATCACGCTCATCGCCCCGAAACTGGCCGAACGATCTCGACCGGGCCAGTTCGCCATGGTCGGCGTGCCCTCGCCGGGCTTCCACCTCCGCCGTCCACTGTCACCCCAACGCGTGCACGCCGACCGCGTGTCGCTGCTGCTCAGAATCTGCGGCGTCGGCACGGCCGCCATCGGTGCCGCCGAGGTCGGCGACACGCTCAGCTTGAGCGGCCCGATCGGCAACGGCTTCCCCCTCGGCGGCGTCCAGCGTGCGATGCTGGTGGGCGGCGGCTTCGGCGCAGCGCCGCTGAAGTTCCCCGCGGAAGCGCGCTCCTCCAGCTCGCCTTGCGACGCTGCGAGCGCGGCTCGATCATCCTCACCAGCAACAAGACCTTCGCCGAGATGGGCCAGGCCTTCGGCGACGAGGTGCTCGCCTCGGCGATCCTCGACCGCCTCCTCCATCACGCCGAGGTGATCTCGATCAACGGACCGTTTTGCCGCCTGAAGGACCACACGAAGGACCACATGATCGAGCAGCAAGAAGGAGGTGATGGTCGCCCGCAGAGCTGAAGGTAGGCGCCCGCTGAACTACACGTTTCGTCGTGCGCAAAGGGACATGATTACTTGCCCGCCGTCGGCGAGCATCACGGCGAGGTCGCGGGCCACGCGGCCGGGCTCGTGACGCACGGCCCGGGAGTGCACGGAGAGGCCGCGGACGAGGCCGTCCATGAGGCCGATGGAGTCGGCCAGACCGGTGAGCAGGGCGCTG
>JAPLCL010000322.1 GCA_026392265.1 Actinomycetota bacterium | reverse complement strand
AGCATCGCCTTCCACGCCCTGTTCAACGGGCTCTCGGTACTCGCCTGGGCGCTGGCGAGCTAGGCTGGGCGCAGCTAGCCGAGAAGCGTCGGCTTGCGCAGTTCCCGGCAGCGGCAATCGTCGCCGTCCGGGAGTGCGGCGAGGGCGCCGAGAAGGATGCGGCCCATGAGCCCGGCGTCGTCGTGGAAGATCTGCGCCAGCACGTCGTGCTCCCACTCCTGCACGACGCCCTCCCCGTAGTTGACGATGAGGTAGATGCCCGCGTAGCAGGCGCCGATGTCGCGGGCCAGCCAGACTTCGGGGCAGAAGCTCTGCCCCACCACGTCGCCCATGCGCTGCAGCTGCCGGACCTCGGCGGGCGACTCGAAGCGCGGGCCCTCCGTGACGACGTACGTGCCGCGCGTGAACACGCGGCGGGCGGGGGCGAGGCGCCGGGCGGAGCCCACCAGCGCCTCACGCCCTGTCGCACACACAGGGTCGCGCATGATGAGCAGATGGTCGCCGACCACGACGCCGTAGCGGTCGCGGTCGGTGGTCTGGTCGACGAAGTCGTCGACGACCACGAGGTCGCCCGGGTCGAGCAGATGATCGAGACTGCCGACGCCGGCGTCCGAAAGGATCCTTTTGACGCCGGCGCGATGGAGCACGCTGAACACCTGCCGCGAGGCGCGCCCCCGCGAGACGCCCTTGCGCCAGCCGTGCATGCGCACGTGCAGGGTCGTGTGCCCGCCGAGCTCGAAGAGCGTGAACGGCGGGCTGTCGCCCCATGGCGTCTCGAACACGAGATCGCGCTCGACGAGGCGTGCCTCGGGATGCAGGTCGCCGGGGAAGTCGGCGGCCAGAGAACCGGAGCCGCCGATCACGGCGCGTGTGGCGGCGGGGACCGCGACGGCCACGCTCAGAGCCCCGCCAGCTCGGGCGTGACGCGCAGCACCATCATCTGCACGTGATCGCCGGTGTCGGAGGTGTAGCGGCTGAGCGCCTGGTCGAGGGTCGTCGGGAACCCGCGCACGGCGCCCAGCACCGTGTCGCCGCGAGCCACGGCGTCGCCGATCTCGACCTGGGGGCGCGTGAGATGGGTGAGCACCAGAAGCAGTGACGGGTCGTGGGCGAGCTGGATGCGCATCTCAACGTCGGGGTAGCGGCCGAGGATACTGTACCGCTTGATCGCCGTGACCTTGCCGTCCGCGGGGCTCACGACTGTCGACCCGGGCACGGCGCCGACGTCCAGCCCCGCGGTCGAGGAAGAACGCTCGCCGCCGACGCCATCCATGAGGTAGTACTGGACAGCTCCGCCCCCGGCGAAGATGTCGGCGAGCTGCTGGCTCAGACTGCCCCCGCTCAAGCGGTCACCGGCCGGCGCGAACGGCACGGTGTCGGCGTTGTCCACCGGATGATAGGCCACGGCCGTCGTGACCTCGCGAGCCACCGGCAGGACGAAGTCGAGGCCCTCGACCTGCGCGACCACGACATCGCCGGCGCCGCTCGGGCTGCCGTCGACGGTGGGCAGGCCGGCGCTCTGCGGCACGCGCGCCGGGGTCTGCCCCGGGATGGCGTACGCAGCCCACACGGCGAGAACGATGAGGGTCACGAGAACGGCCAGCGCTACCGCACGCCGGCGCCTGATCTGATCGCGGTGGCGAGCCTTCGCACGCCGCCGCTGACTGGCCGGGCTTCGGTGCATGTGCACATGAAGGTACAGCGCCGCCCCCGAGGCCGCAAGCCGAGGGGCGTTGGCGCGCGCCGCGACCACAGGCCTCGGCGGACCCGTTCGGGCCTCCCGGGCGGTGTTGCCAGAGCAGGCAAAAGAACCTGCGCCGCAGCCCTCAGTTTCTTCTGACCTCGGCCGATACCCCAAGTGGACGGATGCACCAGGAGTGGGCATCCGGACGCCATTGCGGGGCTCGGAGGAGAGCCATGAAGTCGCGCTGCGGGATCGTGATCATGCTGGTGGCCTTGGCTGCCCTGCTCTTCGCGAGCGTGCCTGCGGCTGCCCCCGCCAGCGTCTCCTTGAACACCTACGAGCAGCAGCTCCTGAAGCGCATCAACCACGAGCGCACGGAGCGCCACCTGGCCAAGCTGCGCGTCAACGCCAAGCTCGTGGACTCAGCCCGTGCGCACTCGGCCGACATGGGCGAGTTGCAGTACTTCGACCACAACTCACCGAGCGGTGAGACCTGGAGCGAGCGCATCGTGAATCACGGCTACACGCGCGAGGGCTACAAAACGTGGAAGGCCGGCGAGAATATCGCTTGGGGCTGCGGCCTGTACTCCAGCCCGGTGGCGATCGTCGACTTGTGGATGAAGTCCTCGATGCACCGCGCCGTGATCCTCACGAAGGAGTTCCGCGACTTGGGCGTCGGCGCCGTGAGCTGCGACGGCTACGGCAGTGTGGACTCCATGGTGTGGTTCTTCACGCTCGACCTGGGGCGGCGCGCCAAGTAACGCTGCGCGAGGACGCGACCACCTCCTGGGTGAAGGGGCGCCGAGGGCGCCTCTTCGCTCGTACGGGCCGTCAAGTAGGATGACCCTGTGACCGGCGATGCCACCCAGAAGCGGCTGCGCGCCCTGTTCCGCGAGGGCGGCCACGAGCAGGTCGTGGCCGTCGCTCACGAGGCCGCGCGACGAGGCCGCGCGGCCGA
>JAPLCL010000360.1 GCA_026392265.1 Actinomycetota bacterium | reverse complement strand
AGCGGCACCGGCAGGTACCTGGCCAACTCATCGGTGCACAGGTAAGCCCCCGTGGCCGGGCCTTCGCAACCGTGTGGGCTCGAGAAGGTCTTGTGCAGGTTGAAGTGGCAGGCGTCGAAGCCGGCGTCGCGAGCGCGAGCGTAGCCGAGGATGCCGTTGGCGTTGGCCTGGTCGGTGAAGGCCAGGGCGCCGGCCTCGTGGAGGATCTCGACGTACCTGTCGATCTGGGGGTTGTAGATGCCGGTGTCTTCGGGGTTGGTGATCATGCAGCCCACGGTCTTCTCGGACACGGCCGCCTTGAAGGCCTCGAGGTCCGGGTAGCCGTTCTCGTCGGGCATCACCGTGATGACCTTGAAGCCGGCGACCATCGGCGTGGCGGCGTCGCAGGGGTGCGAGAAGATCGTCGTGATCATCTCGTTGCGCTGGTCGAGCTCGCCCCTGGCCTCGAAGTAGCGGCGCATGACGCACGCGTTGGTGTACACCGCGTGCGAGCCTCCGCCGGGCTGCAGCGTGAACGCATCCATGCCGCTGATCGACTTGAGGTACTGGCCGGTCTCGTAGACGATCTCGAGCAGGCCCTGCATGGTCGCTTCGTCCTGCCACGGGTGCACGTCGGCGGCCTTGTGCCCGCGGATGAGCTCCTCGTGCATCTTGGGGCTGTACTTCATCGTGCAGGTGCCCTCGCTGATGTCGCTGCCGAGGTCCATGCCCAGCGTCATCTGCGAGTAGCGCAGGTAGTGGCGTAGCACCTGGTACTGCGACAGCTCGGGCAGGTCGGGGGCGACCGCGCGGGCCATCCCCTCGGGGATGTAGCTCGCGGCCTCACCCACAGCCGCCGTCACGGCATCTTCGGCGAGCGGCACCAGGATGCCGCGCTCGCCGGGTGCGCCCTGCTCCATGATGAAGGGCTCGTCCCAGCGCGGGGCCTGGTAGTCGCGCAGCACGCCACCGTCGCGGCGCAGCCTGGCGAGGCGGGCGACCTTCTGTTGCGGCGTCTCTCGGAGCGGTGCTCCTTCGGCGCCCCCCTCGATGGCTTGGCTACGCTGGCTATTCATGCCGTCACCTCCTTGACAGCCGCGGCCAAGGTCTCGATGTCGGCCTGGTCGTAGTACTCGGTGACGCAGTAGAGCGCGCTCTGGCCGAGCTCGGGGAACTCGGCCGAGAGGTCCTTGCCGCCGAAGATTTGATGGCCGAGCAACAGCTTGTTGATCGCGGCCACCGTCTTGCCCGTGCCGCCGAAGTCGACGACGAACTCCTTAAAGAAGCTCGGCGAGAGCTTGACGCGCACGCCGGGGATCTCGCCGAGCAGCTTGGCGGCGTAGTGCGAGCGCGCGATGCAGGTCTCGCCGAGCTCTTTGAAGCCCTGCGGCCCCATCACGCCCATGTACACGGCCGCGGCGATCGTCCACAGTCCGGAGGCGGTGCCGACCCAGTCCTTGCCCTGGTCGCGAGCGCCGTAGCTGGTGCGTTCGGCCAGCGCCTCAGCGACGGCGTACTGGCCGGGGGTGGCGGTCTCCATGACCGTGTAGAGCTCGAGCGGGCACTCCTCGGCGAAAACGGGGTCGTCGTCCCTGAAGGCGATGAACCCGGAGCAGCCGCCGCCGGCGTGCATGTGCAGGCCGAGAGGCTGGATATCGCCGCAGGCGATGTCGGCGCCCAGGGCGCCGGGCGGGGCGAGCACGCCGAGCGTGATCGGGTCGACGCCGGCGATCGCGAGGGCGCCGTGCTCGTGGGCGATCTTGACGATCTCAGCGCCGTTGGCCTCGATCGTGCCGAGGTAGCTCGGGCTCTCCCAATAGACGGCGGCATAGCTGTCGTCGAGCTTGCTGCGCAGGTCCTCAAGATCGACCATGCCGGTCTCGCGGTCCCACTCGTAGAAGCGGATCTTGGTGCTGCCTGCCATGGCCTCGGGCTGGCAGAGCGTGCGGGCCTCCATGAGCCGCATCGGGCTCATGTGCGACGGCGCCAGCACCTTGTCGCGGCCGGTGATGCGCCGGGCCATGCGAAAAGAACGCCCCGCGACGTCGCCCCAGTCGTAGATGGGGTTGGCGACGGCGTCGTAGTCGAGGAGCTCGCCGAGCATGCTGTTGAACTCGAAGCGCGCCAGGTACTTGCCGAGGTCGCTGTAGTCGCCGCCGCAGTAGGCGCTGACGAACTCGGCGCGGTTGATGACCTCGTCGACGATGGACGGCACGTGGTGCTGCCAGCAGCCGGCGCCGCAGAAGTTGAGGTAGTCGACGCTGGAGGCGTTCTTGTCGAGCAGGCCCTGGACGTGCCGGCGCAGATCACGTTCCGAGAGGATCGCCGGCGGGATGTCGAGAGGCGCCTTGCAGCGCCGCCTTGCAGCGCAGGCGCTCGGGGATCTCGGCGTAGATCTGCTCGACGCTGCTCAGCCCGAGCTCGTCGAGCATGGCCTGCTTGGTGGCCGGCACCGAGTTCGGGATGTACGGGTGGATGAACGGTTTGTCAGCCATTGTCCGGCGCACTCTCCTTCCGAAGGGTGATGAGATAGATGCGATTATCTGGCAGACGCCCGGTGATGAGGCGGTGCCTCACTCGTAGCCGTAGCCGGCGGTGGTGCCGTAGTCGATGCTGATGAGCGCCCCGGTGATGGGCGCCGCGACGGGGCTTGCCAGGTAGAAGATGAGCTCGGCGACCTGCTCGGGCGTGATGAAGCGCGCCTTGTCGCGCTGCGGGTAGCTGGCGAGCAGGCGCTTGAAGTAGCCCTCGGGGTCGCCGCCGCCGAAGTCGCGCGCCTGGCCTTCGAGCATGGGCGTCATCACGTCGGCCGGGCACACGGCGACGCAGCGCACCAGGAACGGGGCGAGCTCCAGCGCGAGCGACTTTGTGAGCAGGCTCACGCCGCCCTTGGAGGCCGTGTACACGGCCGTCTCCGGCGTGCCCACCACCCCCGCATCGGAGCTGAGGTTGATGATGCAGCCCTCAGTCTTCTTGAGATGCGGGATCGCAGAGCGGCAGCAGAAGAACGTGCCCTTGAGGTTCACACCGAGGACCTTGTCCCACTCTTCCTCGGTGGTCTGATCGCTCGGACCCTCGGTCCAGACGCCGGCCGCATTGACGAGGACGTCGATGCGGCCGCTGTCGGCAGCCGCGGTGGTCATGAGGTTCTCGCAGTCGGCGGGAGCGCTGACGTCGCAGGTGAGCGCGTGCACCGTGGTGAGCGCGGCCAGCTCGCCGGCGAGCTCTTCGAGGGCGACGGCGTTGAGATCGCCGAGGACGAGGGTGGCGCCGGCGGCCGCGAAGCGCCGCGCCACGGCCGCGCCGATGCCCCCTGCCGCGCCGGTCACGACGACCGTGCTGCCGTCAATGTCGTGGCTCATGCGTCCCCCCTGCATACATTGAACGGTCCTTCAATCTGTGTAGCTTACAGCGGCCGTCCGCAGCCCGCCATGTCGACAGTCCGCGTCACCCGCCCCAATAGATGAGGAAGTCCTCCCAGGTCGTCATACGCGTGAAGATGAGCTCCGCCGAGTAGTAGGGGAAGTCCCACCACTCGATGGAGCTCGAGCCGCGGTGCGGCGGCGCCGGCGCGCTCGGCCAATAGATGCCGATGCCGTGCAGGCGGCCTTCGACGGAGGTGCTCCACTCGTAGATCACGGCCCGGTCCACAGCCTCCATCACGGCCGTGCAGGCCTTCTTGATGGGCGCCGAGTCGACGTGCTTCCTCAGCTGAAAGGCGGCGTCGTACAGATCGACGTTGGTCGCGTCGCCGAACACGGTGGTCGCGATGTGCCGGTAGGCGGCCTCGTAGTCAGCGCGATGCCGGCGGAGCCCGGCGCGCAGATACCACGCCAGGAGGTCGAGCTTGCTGATGACCCTGTCCCAACGCCAATCGAGGGCCACCGCCGAGCTCGCGAGCGTCCACTTGTCGTGGCCGGTCCGGTAGCTTGCCGCGGAGACCTTCGCCAGGTCGAAGGCACTCATCGCCGGGCGCTCCTGCAGCTTACGGAGCACCTCGGCGTACTCAACGCCGGTGTAGCCGATCGCATCCTCCGAGGCGACGATGGCGCGGGCGAAGCCGCGGAACGTGGCCTCGACCTCGATCATCTGGCCCATGCACGTGTCCATGCCCACTATGTCGACGCCGGCGGTACGCTGCATGGCGTCGCGGATCTCGTCCATGTCGAGGGCGTCGTTGCTGGTCACGTCGTGCATGGTGTAGCCGGGCCACCAGCCCCAGCCGTGGTCCCAGAGGTAGAGGGCGTAGTGCCGCGCCGGGTAGGTGGCGCGCGTCCAGGCGATGAGGTCGACGAGCGTCTGCGGAGAGCCCATGTCGACGCGGCCCCAGTCGGCGACGGCGCTGCCCGCGGTCGCTTTCATGCCGTTGGTGACGTGGAAGACCCGGGCGCCGGTCCAGCCGCCGTCGGCGGCGATGGGCGTCTGCCCGCGGTCGGCGAGCGCTACCACCTGCACCTCGGGGCTGGAGCCCACGGCGGCGAGCTCGGTGTCGAGATCGTCGGTGATCCAAGGCTCCAGGTTGTTGTCGCCATCCATGTAGACCATGACGGTCCACTCGGCGGTGGGGGCGGCCGGCGCAGCGGCCGCGACCCCGGGCACCGCGGCCAGGCCGAGCACAAGCAGAACACAGAGTGTGACGAGACGTACAGTCCCCAGAGCCGGCTCACAGGCCCGCGAGAAGTGGCTCCTTCTGTCAGGCATGGTACATCCTTGAGTCTCCAGCACGGCGCGCCGGTCCATCAGTAGTACAGCTCGCTGGGCCCTTTGTACTCCTGGATCGTGTTGCCCCCGTCGATCACGACGAGCTGACCGGTGATGTAGCTCGCGTCGTCGGAGCCGAGGAAGCAGATGAGCTTGCCCACCTCGGCCGGCGTCGCGGCGCGCCCGAAGGGCGTGTTCTCGGCGCCGGCACGCTCGCCCTCGGTGGTCGACCCGGTGTTGATCCAGCCCGGCCCCACGGCGTTGACGGTGATGCCGTGCTTGGCCACGTCGAGCGCCACTCCCCGGGTCATGCCGAGCACGCCGGCCTTGGCGGCGCAGTACACCGCCTCTTCCGGGTTGGCGACCACGGGACCGGTGACCGACGAGACGTTGACGATACGCCCATATCCCCGCTCGATCATCCCGCCGATCACGGTGCGCGTCACGTTGAACTGGGTCTTGAGGTTGATTGCGATACCGAAGTCCCAGTCCTGCTCGCTCATGTGGGCGAAATCGGTGAAGTCCTCCTCCATGCCCTCGATGACCATGCCGGCGTTGTTCACGAGCACGTCGATGCGGCCGTGGCAGGTGACTGCTTCGGCCACGGCCCTACGCACCTCGTCCATCTTCGTGAGGTCGGCGGTGTGCGACGAGACCGTGAAGCCCTCC
>JAPLCL010000005.1 GCA_026392265.1 Actinomycetota bacterium | reverse complement strand
GCGCGAGGAGACACGACGAACGACGGGCACACCATCAGTGGCGGCGCACTGCGCCGCAACCCGGTCAGCGGAAGGCTGACGATCATCGCGCCGGGGCGCGCGACGCGGCCCAGCGACTTGCACGTCTCAGCGACTGCCGGCGCCTCAGGACCGTGCCCATTCTGCGCCGGTAACGAGGCGCTCACCCCGCCGGAGGTCGATGCCGTACGGCCCGGCGGCGGCGCCCCCGACACGCCTGGCTGGCGGATCCGTGTCTTCCCCAACAAGTACCCCGCCCTCAGCGGCCGACACGAAGTGATCGTGCACTCGCCGGATCACGACGCTGAGCTGGAGGACCTCGGCGACGACGGTCTCCTCGAGGTCCTCGAGGTCTGGCGACGGCGCATCGCTGCGCAACTCGCTACCGGGGCGGCCGCCGCGACGCTGATCGTCAACCGCGGCCCGGGCGCCGGCGCCTCGCTTGCGCACCCTCACGCACAGCTGTTCGGCACACAGCTCTTGCCGCCGCTTCTGCTCGACGAGCTGCTCGAGTTCGAGCGCTTCAGCAACCGCTACGGCGGCTGCGTACTCTGCGCCGAGATCGACGGCGCCGGTGACCGCCTCGTGCACGCCGGCGACGTCGCGGCCTGGGTGCCGGCGGCGATGCGTTTCCCCGGGGAGCTGTGGCTCGCCCCCAGGGCGCACGAACCCGACGTACGACGCGCCGACCTGCGGCCGTTGGCCGGCGCCCTGCGACGCGCCCTTGTCGCGGTCGACGCCGCGAGCGGCGGCGCGCCGCTCAACCTCTGGCTGCACACGGCGCCGGCGGAGCTTCGCGGCGCGTTTCACTGGCACGTGGAGCTGGCGCCGCGCCTTTCGAGTATCGCCGGGCTGGAGCTCGGCGCCGATATCGCGCTGGTCACCGTCGACCCTGAGACCGCCGCGGAGGCGCTGCGCGCCGCGTGGCCTCAGGGCTGAGGGGCCGTTTCGACGGAACGCAGCGCCAGCTGTCCGCACGCCGCTTCGATCTCCGCCCCCGGCGAGCGCCTGACCGTGCAGCTGACGCCCGCCGCTTCGAGCCGCGCGCGCAGGGTGGCGAGCTGGTCCGCCCGCGGGCGGGCGAACTTGCCGCCCGTCTCGTTGTACGCGATCAGATTGAGGTGATAGTGCGGCGGTCGCACCCGCGCCGCCAGCATCTGCGCCTGCTCGTCGGTGTCGTTTACGCCGCGTAAGACCACATACTCGAACAGGACCTTGCGGTGCGTGCGCCGCACGTACCGCGCGCACGCCGCGAACACCTCGTCAAGAGGATACGTGCGGTTGAGGGGCACCAGGCGATCGCGCAAGGCGTCGGTGCCTGCGTGAAGACTCACCGCCAGGTTGAGCTGCAGGTCTTCCCCCGCGAAGCGGTCGATGCCGGGCACCACACCGACCGTCGACACCGAGATCGAGCGCGCCGCAAGGTTGAAACCGGCCTCGTCGTTGAGAAGACGGCAGGCGCGCAGCGTCTCGTCGTAGTTGTGGAACGGCTCGCCCATGCCCATGAAGACGACGTTGGTGACGCGGCGCTCGTCGTCGCGGAGCAGCCGCGCGAAGTGAAAGACCTGGTCGACCATCTCCTCAGCCGTAAGATCGCGGCGCAGCCCCAGGCGCCCGGACGCACAGAAGGCGCACCCGACGGCGCAGCCGACCTGCGTGGACACGCAGACGGTGGCGCGTTTTGCATAGCTCATGAGCACGGCCTCGACGGGGTGACCATCGGGAGTCGCGAACAGGGTCTTGCGGGCGGCGCCGCGCGGCGCGACGCGCGTCTCGACGTCCTCGAGAGAGAGCGGGCGAAGGCGCTCCGCCAGCGCCCGCCGCAACGCCGCGGGAAGACTCGTCATGTCGTCGAAATCGACGGCGAGGCTCCGCGTAAGGGCCTCGTAGACTTGGCGTGCCCGGTAGGGCGGCTCTCCGAGCTCCGTCACGGCGTCGGCGATGG
>JAPLCL010000298.1 GCA_026392265.1 Actinomycetota bacterium | reverse complement strand
AGCGTCGGCGACGTCGGCGAAGGCCAGGTATTTCTGCGAGGCCTGGCTCTCGCCGGCCACCGCGGCGGCGAGGTTCTCGGCGGTCATCGCGCCCTTGTCCTCGGGCGCCGGCGGGGTGTTCTTGAATGCGTCTGTCATGTTGTCGTACTCCTCCTTTGACGTGCGGCGCGCGAATCCCTGACGGGCCGCGCCGCTCTCTGATGGGCTGACGAAAAGCGGACGTTCATGGTACCAGCGGCAACGGCGGAGACGGCGTTGTCGACGGTCTGTACCGGCTGGTCAGGCGGCCGCCTGGTGAACCGCGAGCGCCGGCATCAGCCGCTGCATCGTGACCCTCCTTCACACACCCCGCAGCCTTCCGGAGCCGTGGGGAAGCGGCGGTTTGCTTGGTCCTTCCCCAGTGTGCGGACGCATAAACCGCACCGCGACAGTGCAAACGTCCGCGACGCTGGCTTCACAGGCCGCGCGCGACGATCGGCGTCAGAGCACGCGCCGCGCCGCGGATTGCGCCCTCCACGCGGCGACGCCGGCGAGCACGAACGCAGCGCTCAGGCTCACCGTCGTGATGCGCGCACCCGTCACGGCGTCCGGCCAAACGACGAGCAATGCCACGCCGGCGGCGAGCGCCACGAGCCCGCCGGCGAGCAGCCAGGGCCCGCCGGCATGGTGGCCGGCGAGCCAGGCGGCGTCGCTGCTCATGACGACGTGCATGCGGATGCCGAACCAGTCGTTCTTCGGCAGACGGCCCGTCATGCCGAGCCCGCCGGTGCCGGCCAGCAGCAGGCCGAAGAAGAACGGGGCGTAAAGGGTGAGGCGGCTCACGGCGGCTTGGCGGCGGGCAGAGCGCCGGCTTCAGCCGGCGCCGAAACCGCCGCCCCCGCCGCCGCCACCACCGCCGCCTGAAAAGCCGCCGCCGCCGCCGGAGCCCGACGACGACGATGACGTCGCCACCGACACCGCTTCGCCAAAGCTCTGATGCATCTCGTTGAACGCCGCCATACCGCCGTCGCCGGGCGACGCGAACCAGATGAAGTACCCCGTGCGGAAGGCGGGGTCGTCGATCACCTCCGGCACCTTGACCGTCATCGCCTTGACGACCTCGTCGGCGATGCCGAACACGACGGCGTACACGAGGAACGCCTCCCAAAGGACGACGGCGTCGGGCGGCTTCTCCTGCAGGCGGCCGAAGTCCTTCAGATAGCGCTCGAGCGCCGCGTACTGCGCGTGCAGCTCCGCGGCCTCCTGAGAACGCCGCTTGATAGCGCGCGCCACGAAGACCAGCACGACGCACACGGGGATGCCCACGAAGAACCACAGCCAGCCGCTGAAGATGGCTGCGGCGCCGGCGGCGACGGCGCCGACGAAGGCGAGCGCCGCCCCGGTGAACGCCATGCGATCGGCCTGGGCGTCGAGGTACTTGCGCCGCTCGCCCTCCTTGGTGACCATGCTGGTCCACGTGCTGTAGCCTTTGGCGAACGCCGCGCGGTGGGTCTTGGCAAGCTCCTTGAGCTCGCTCAGCACCAGCGTCTGGCTCTCGGCGATCTGGTGGAACAGGAACGTGACCAGATGCCGCTCGTAGGGAAGCAGCTCCTCGAGACGCTCGTCGTGCAGCGTGAGCTTGTAGCTGATCGTGTCGTCCTTGCCGAGCAGACGCTCCTTGTGGACGGTGACACGCTCGATATCGATGACCTTGCGGTTCACGAGGTCGAGCAGCGTGGCCGTCGCGTCGTCGCGAGCGACGGTCCCCATGTGCCAGATGAAGCCGACGAGCGCCGGCGGCAGCGGAGGCTGCGGGATGTCGCGCCAGTACTGGGCCTGGAACTGCGTCTTGGGCTCGCGGCCGTACTTGATGTACAGCACGATCACGAGGATCAGGGCGATCAGCGGGAACCCAAAGCCGACCGCGCTCCAGGCGATGACCTTGACGCGCGCCCAGAAGCGCTCGCTGTTGGCCTGGTCGGCCCATTTCTTCTCTTCGGCCAAAACGACGGCCTCGCGGGCGCCCGCCGTCGTCTTCGCCGTGGAGAGGGCCGCCGCCGGGAACAGGATGCGGCCCTCGACAAACGTCTCGGCGGGCAGGGGGTCGACGGTCATGACCACGCTCGCGTCGGGCTCGATAGTCACGTTGCCCCACAGGGGCCCGTGCGCCCAAGCGCGCACCTGGTCGCGGGTGACGCCGGCGGGCAGGTGGACCGTGACGCGCACGTGGTCCACGGGGATCTGCGCCTGGTCGCCGACGAACTGCCAGTACAGCTCGGCGATGTCGTCCCAGCGCTTCGCAGCCCCCTTCGCCACGTAGTCGACGGCGAAGGTGGCGCTCGTGTCGGTGACCTCGAAGTTGAGCTGCACGTGCACGTTGTCGCCGCTGTCGACGAACCACCAGGTGTCGGGGGCAGGCACCGCGGTGGCCGGGATGAGCTCGTAGGGTCCGCTGGGCCCGCTCGCCCCCGTGACGACCACGCCCTGCGAGCCCCGCGTGGCGTAGTCCCAGTAGACGTAGTGGAAGGTGCCCGAGAAGTCGAGGGTGCGCGCCTCGTGCACCTTGAGGTTGCCGTTGGGCTGGACCTGGGCGTCGATGACCACGTCGGTGACGCTGTAGTCCTTGGCCGCCGCGGGCCCGGCCGTCAGGCCGGCGCACGCGGCGGCAAGCACGAGGGCGAACGCGAGCAGGACGAACTTGCGCACCAGACCTCCAGCGAACGGGGAGAGCGTCCCAACGACTCTACCACCGCAGTCGCGAGCGCCGCACGCAGGATTGCGACCGCCGCGCGGCGGGCACACTGCCTTCAGGTACATCGAGACGCAGCCGACGGCGAACATCATGTAACGGTCTCCTTAGCGGGGCGCCCCCAACGGGGCGCCCCTTCCGCGTACGTCGGCAGACGCGGACGCGCCGGGGCGGGGAAGAGGCCTCAGGCGAGCGGATGCCGCCAGCGCAGCCCGGGGAAGCAGGCGAAGTCGCGGTCGGTGGTCACGAGCAGAGCGTCCAGCTCGATGGCGATGGCCGCGAGAAATGCGTCGGAGACCAGATTCCCCTTGGCATTGACCTCGACGCACAGACGCAGGAACGTGTCCACGTGCGACTCACCGAGGCGAGGCGTGATCGCGCCCGGCGCTGAGCGCAGCGCCTCGACGTACCGGGCAGCCTCGTCGGGAGGCGTGGCGGACGCGAACACTCGCGGGTTGGTGACGATGCGCATGAAGCCCGAGAGTACGTGCCCGGGCAGCGCCACCGGCTCGTCGGCGGCAAGGGCGCCGGTGAGCCACTCGCGATAGCGCCCATGATCCGGCTGGTCTTCGCGGAAGGCGTAGATGAGGACGTTGACGTCAGGGACGATCACGACGTCTCTGACGGCGTGCCGCGGTACCGATC
>JAPLCL010000376.1 GCA_026392265.1 Actinomycetota bacterium | reverse complement strand
CCCGAGGTCACGCTGGTCGCCATCCTCGACGCCGACAAGGAGGGCTTTCTGCGCGGCCAGACGGCCCTCGTCCAGACCATCGGCCGGGCCGCGCGCCATGTGGACGGCAAGGTCATCATGTACGCCGATCGCATGACCGCGGCCATGGAGTTCGCCATCGGCGAGACCGACCGCCGGCGCGCCCGGCAGACCGCGTACAATGCGCAGCACGGCATCACCCCGGTCAGCGTCGTCAAGGGCGTCAGCGATATCGCCACGATGATGAGCGACGCGGCGGCGGTGCCCACCAAGGGCCGCCGCGCGGCCAAGGCGGTCGCCAGGAAGATGGCCATGCCCAACGCCGACCTCGAGAAGCTGCTGGCCAGCCTCGAGGCCGAGATGTTCGAGGCCGCCGACCAGCTCAAGTTCGAGTACGCCGCCAAGTTGCGCGACGAGATCAAAGAGCTCGCCAAGGAGCTCGACCGAAGGGGGACTAATGCCCGTAGCGTCCGACAGGCCCCGTAGTGCTATTGAGCCGCCCGCCGGCACGGAGGGCCACGCGGCGGGAGGGAGCAAGAGTGGCTGAGGCCCTGCATATCCAGCAGATCGTGGCGCGGGCGCGGGCGCTCGGCGCCGGCAGCGCGGCGCCGCTGCCCGCCCGCGCCGTGGTCGTCGACGAGCGTGTCAATCTCAAGTGCCGGGTGCCGCTGTGCGCAAGCTACGGCGTCAATCTCATGTGCCCGCCGCATACGCCCACGGCCGCCGAGACCCGGGCCGCGCTGGCGCGCTACTCCGACACCCTGGTGGTGCAGCTCGATATCCCGCTCACGCAGGCGGCCGTCGACGAGGCGCTCGACGGAATGGGCTACGCGGAGGCTCACGCGCCGGCGGCAGGGGCGGCATCGGCGGGCGCTGCCGGGCCCGACGGCACCTCCAGGACCGCGCCCTACGAGGCGCGGCTGCGCGACAGCAAGAACGAGTTCGCCGGCCTCATGACCGCGCTCGAGGCCGAGGCCTTCAAGATGGGCTACCGCTTCGCTGCCGCGTTCGCCGGTGGCGACTGCGTGCTCTGCGACGTCTGCGCCGGCGCTACCGGCGAGCCCTGCAACCATCCCTTCGAGGCGCGGCCGTCAATGGAAGCCGTGGGCATCGACGTCGTCGCCACCGCAGAGGCGGCCGGCCTGGCCATCGAGCTGCCGGCCGACAAACACCCGCGCTGGACCGGGCTGCTGCTCATCGACTGACCGGCCGCCGCTCCGCCGTGCCGTCAGCGGTGGCCTGGCGGCGCGCCTACGACCCGCCGAAGGCGATGCCTAGCAGCCACAACGCGATCGGGAGCACCACCAGAACGATGAAGGCAGCCAGTAGCACGATCACGAGACACGCGGTGGACGCCAACCGGCCCAACCCCGGCTCCGCGCCCGCCATCTCGAGGCCCGCCCGGCTGCCGTTGAGGCGCATGCCGCCCACGAGTACGGCGTACTCCACCGCGGACCGGCTCCGTCCGTCTTGCCGCTTCGCGCGGAGCGGCGCCCGGCGTGCCGGCTTCGTCGCCTGTTTGCCGCCCGGCCCCCCGACTGTCACACTCCTTGTGTGAGCCACGACCTCGTCATTACCGGCGCTCGCGAGCACAACCTCAAGGACATCACCGTGAGGCTGCCGCGCGACCGCTTCATCGTCATCACGGGTCTCTCCGGCTCCGGCAAGTCGTCCCTGGCCTTCGACACCATCTACGCGGAAGGCCAGCGGCGCTACGTCGAGTCCCTGTCGGCTTACGCGCGCCAGTTCCTCGGGCAGATGGACAAGCCCGACGTCGACAGCATCGAGGGCCTCTCGCCGGCCATCTCCATCGATCAGAAGACCACGTCCCGCAACCCCCGCTCCACGGTGGGCACGGTTACCGAGATTTACGACTACCTGCGCCTCCTGTATGCGCGTATCGGCCACCCGCACTGCCCCAACTGCGGGCGACCTATCTCGGGGCAGAGCATCCAGCAGATCGTCGACCAGGTCTGCGATCTGGACGGTGGCACCAGGTTCAGCGTGGTCGCGCCGGTGGTGCGCGGCCGCAAAGGCGAGTACGGCAAGCTCTTTGATCAATTCCGCGCCGACGGCTTCACGCGCGTGAGGGTCGACGGCGAGGTGCGCGAGCTCGAGGAGGACATCGACCTCGACAAGAAGTACAAGCACGACGTCGCCGTGGTCGTCGACAGGCTGGTGATGAAGGACGGCCTGAGGCGGCGGCTCACCGACTCCGTCGAGACCGCCGCCCAGCTCGCCGACGGACTCGTCGAGATCGAAACCGCCGACGGCGAGACCCTCACGTTCAGCGAGAAGTTCGCCTGCGTGCACTGCGGCATCTCGCTGCCCGAGATCCAGCCGCGCATCTTCAGCTTCAACAGCCCGCACGGCGCCTGCCCCACCTGTCACGGGCTCGGCTCCACCCAGGAGATCGACCCGGCGCTCGTGGTCCCCGACGGGTCG
>JAPLCL010000413.1 GCA_026392265.1 Actinomycetota bacterium | reverse complement strand
GAGGCCCTCCGGCCCCGCGCCCGTCGTCGACCTGCCCAAGTTCGCCGAGCTCGGCCTCACCAGCGAGCTGCTCGCCGGCGTGGTGGCCATGGGCTACGACACGCCTACTCCCATCCAGGAACAGGCCATCCCGCGCGTCCTTGCAGGGCACGACGTGGTGGGCTCTGCGCAAACCGGTACCGGCAAGACGGCCGCTTTCGTCCTGCCCATAGTGCAACGCATGACAGGCCCGACCGTCGCCGACGGCCGCACCGCCCACCCCTCCGCCCTCGTCGTCACGCCCACCCGCGAGCTCTGCGGGCAGATCGAAGAGGTCGGCGAGACCCTCAGTACGTACAGCGGCCGCACCGTCGTGGCCGTGTTCGGAGGCGTACCTTACGATCCGCAGGCCAAGAAGGTCGGCAAGGGCGTCGACCTGCTGGTCGCCACGCCGGGCCGCCTGCTCGACATGCTGCGCCAAGGCCACATCAAGCTCGACAAGGTCGATACGCTGGTGCTCGACGAGGCCGACCGCATGCTCGACATGGGCTTCTGGCCAGACGTGAAGCGCATCATCGACGCCATCCCGGCCAAGCGCCAGAACCTCTTCTTCAGCGCCACCATGAGCAAGCAGGTCCTGAGCATCATCGCCGACACCCTGCACGAGCCCATCTTCATCGAGCTCGGCGGTCACGCCCAGCCGGTGGATACCGTTGAGCAGAGGGTCATGCCGGTCAACCACGACCAGAAGGTCGACCTGGTGGTGGAGTACTTCCGCCATCACGACCCCGACCGCACCCTGATCTTCACGCGCACCCGGCGTCGTGCCGAGCGCCTGTCGCGCACGCTCAACACGGCGGGCATCAGCTGCGAAGCCATCCACGGCGACCGCACGCAGGGTCAGCGCCAGCAGGCGCTCGACGGTTTCAAGACGGGCAAGATCGCCGTGCTCGTGGCCACCGATGTCGTGGCTCGCGGCATCGACGTGGACAACATCACCCACGTCATCAACTTCGACATCCCGACCAACCCCGAGGACTACGTGCACCGCATCGGGCGCACCGCTCGCGCCGGCGCCAGCGGCATCGCCGTGAGCCTGCTCACCGGGGAAGAGGTCCACGAGCTCAAGGCCATCGAGAAGCTCATCGGCAGCACGCTCGAGCGCCACGACCTGCCCAACTTCGACTACGACAAGCGCGTCATCCCCGAGTCCCACCTGGTGCAATCCCGCCCGGGCAAGCTGGTGTGGAACGGCGGAGCCAAGCGCTCGGCCTCGCGCGGCATCAAGCGCCGCCCGCCGCGCCGCCCGTCGTCTATCTGACGCACCCCGACGCAAAAGGGGGCGGCGGGCTGACGCCCGCCGCCCCCATTTGCTATACTGCCGCTTCTGCGTGGGCGACTAGCTCAGTTGGGAGAGCGCCTGCTCGACAAGCAGGAGGTCGTTGGTTCAATTCCAACGTCGCCCACCACGCAAGACCCCCGCGTTTCAGCACCTCTCTGGCGTTCGCTCCAGTGCCCGATGCGGCCTCAGTCGATGTCCCTTCCGCGTACGGCTTGATGACAATACGTTATGTATTGCGATTCTGGACATACGTTGTAGAATACGCCTTGGCAACCAGGAGGAGGTGGACATGGCCGCCGTCATGCCCAGTAAGCCTGCGACATTTCGACTTCCCCAGTGGGCTCTCGACTATCTGGAGCGCAAGGCCGAGGAGTGCCAGGAGTCCAAGACGCAGATCGTGGTGGAAGCCGTCGCGCTGATGCGCGACCGCGAGTTGGCTCTGCTCATGGAAGAAGGGTACCGCGAGATGGCTGACGA
>JAPLCL010000139.1 GCA_026392265.1 Actinomycetota bacterium | reverse complement strand
TTGGCGACGGTCGGCGCGTGGAGCGCGGCTCGTGCGAGGTCGACGACCTTCTGGGTGACGGCGACCGAGTCGCTGCCCACGAGGCGCTCGGGAGCAGCGGCGACGGACGGGGACGCCTGTGGCGTCGATCCTCCATTCGTCGGGGCGGCCGCCGAACCGCCACATCCCGTGGCCGTCGCCAGCAGCAACGCCAGCGCGGCGATCGCCAACAAGACGCCGTTCTTGACCGCGTAGAGGTGAGGGATGGTGGTGTACGACGCCACGACGACCCGTGCGGTGACGCCGGCGAAGGCCCCGGCCGTGAGCCTGACATCGCGGCTGACGAGTTCGGCCCAGGACGTGTCGGGCTCCACGGGATCGATCGTCGCGGCGGCGTGCGGGTCCGCGACGGTGCGAGTCGTCACGGTCAGGGCGTCAAACCCGCGCACGTACTGCAATGCGACCACGTCCCGCCCCTCGGTCACGCCGTTCGCGGTGGTCGATCTCGCCGCGCCAGCGGTCCACGTCTGCAGGTAGCCTGCCGGGAGCCAGGTCGGCAGCAGCGTGACGTAGCCCGGCGTGGAGGCGATGGTGGCGAGCGGCAGGCGGCGGAAACGGGCGTCCTTGGGGACGACCTTGGCGCCTTTGGGCGGAGCGAAGCTGAAGGCCGTGTCGGGCAAGGGCTCGTCGATGCGCACGTTGTCCAAGCTGTAGTCGAGCTGGAGAACGCCCCCTGCGAACATCTGAACGCGTGTCGGCAGGCACGTCTGTTGGTCGATCGTGATCGAGTAGGTCTCGTCGTAGCTCAGGCCTGAGGCGGCGGCCCGCTTCGACCCCGAGACCACCCATGCCGGCCGGCCGTCGTAGGAGGCCGTCTCCAGCGTGGCCGCGCCGTCGGCCTGCAGCGCCCGCGCCGTCGCGCTGATGTCGAACTGCTCGTTCGCCCAACGGTCGGGCGGGCCAAGGGGGTAGCCCGTCGTCACTTCGACCCGGTTCACAGAGCCCCCCGCATCCCAGTCCCAGCCGCGCGAGTAGTCGCGGAACACTCCGCTGGCCGCGTCGTAGGCCATATCCGCGGCATCCGCTCTGTCCCTCATCTGCGCCGGCTTGGAGGTCTGCGGCTTGTCTGTCTGGGTCTGACGGAAGCTGCCGTCGGAGCGCAGGAGCACGCGGGAGTGGGTGACGTTGTACTCGGGGACGCCACCGGGCGACATAGACGCTTCTTCCTCCACGGTGGCGTCCGCCTGCATCGTCTTGCCTGACGAGAGGGCGTGCAGCGCCTTCTGTATCACCTGCGCGGCGGAGACAGGCTCCGGTCCGCTCATGGGCGTGCAGCGCCTTCTGTATCACCTGCGCGGCGGAGACAGGCTCCGGTCCGCTCATGCGCGAGACGCCGGGCACGCCGATGAGGACGACCGCCGCGACGACGGCCGCGACGCCGACGGCGGCCGCGCTCGCCAGGACGGGGTGACGGGTCCAGAGGGAGCGCGAGCGGCGGGGCAGGCGAAGCCAGCCGCCCGTGGCCCTGCCCATCTCGCGGTCGGCCTCGTCCAGGCCGGCGAGGAGGCGCGCTTCGAAGCTTGGCAGGTGGTCGGGCGCGCCGCCGTGCGTGCGCAGAATCTCGTTCAGGTCGTGACGCTCGTCGTTCATCGATCCTCCTTGGCGGAACGCGGCCTGCCGAGCTCGTCGGCCAGGGTCGTCCGGGCGGCCGCCACGCGCGAGGCGACGGTGCCGACCGGCACGTCCAGGATCTCGGCCGCGTGCGCGTAGCTGAAGCCGTCACGGTGGATGAGCAGGACGGCGGCGCGCTGCGCGGGCGTGAGGGCGCCGAGAGCGCGGCGCACCTCGTCGCGCAGCGCCACGTCGTCGGCGGGGTCAGAGGAAGGCGGCGCGAGCGCCTCGAGCCGCCCCTCGTCGGCCGGCTCAAAGCGCTCCGGCCGCCGTAATCGCTGAAGACAGGTCGTGTACGCGATGCGGTAGAGCCAGGTGCCGACGCCGGCCTCACCGCGGAACTGCGGCAGGCCGCGATAGGCGTTCAGGTAGGTCTCCTGCAGAGCTTCGTCCATCGCCTCGCGCGAACCCAGCAGATGGAAGGCGAGCGCGCGAAGGCGGTCGTCGTAGAGATCGACGAGCCTTGTGAAGGCGCGATGGTCACCGCGCCGGGCGGCCCTGACGACGGGCGGTGGCGGATCGTCCACCGGTCCGCGCCACCCGGCCAGGTCGATGACCGTCGCCTCGCCGCCCTGGTTCCCCGTCATGGCATCCTCGGTCCACCCTCGCCGTGCGGCCGCCGACCGCCGGCGACCACCGGCGTGCACTCCCTCCCTACCGCATTAGATGCTCCGGATCGTCCGGTTTATCTGCGGGCCGGTCTCACCAGTGGCTCCCCGCCGGCCTGCAGTGGCCGCAGTTGTTCGTCCGGCGGATCTCAGCCTCCCGTATTGAGCGTCGCCCATGTCAGGAGTCTCCCATGCGGCTTGTGTACCCTCGGATTCCCGAGACTCACCGTTGTGTTACGAGGGCGCGCAGGTGCCAAACCAGGGGAGTATGCCTCTCGCGAGCCGGTGAACCCGTCGGCCGGCGGAGGTCCATCCGGCTTTCCGAACGCGGTACGATGGACTCGGCTCATGGAGTCGGAGCGAACGCATCGAGGTACCCTGGCGCGGCGGCGTCAGGCACCGAGACGGGTCACAAGCGAAGGGGGCAGCGATGAACGGCGACGTCTACGAGCGCCTCGCGGCCGCGCTCGACGGCTTGGCCAACGGCTTCCCGCGCACGGAGTCGAACGCCGAGCTGCGCATCCTGCGTCACGTCTTCTCGCCCGACGAGGCCGAGGTGGCGGCGACGTTGACCGGGCGGCCCGCCGTGGCCGCTGAAGTCGCCCGGCGGGCCGCCCTCGAGCCTGCCCGCGTCGCGGCGACGCTCGGGAGTCTCGCGGAGCGCGGCGTGATCTGGACGGGTTCAGTCGGGGATGATCCCGGCTACCGCCTGGCGCCGTTCGTCGTGGGCTTCTACGAGGCGCACATGCTCGAGACGCACGACGTCGAGTTTGCGCGCCTCGTCGAGGAGTACTTCTGCGGTGGCGGCGCGGTAGGGATCATGAGTCCGCAACCCGCCATCCATCGCGTCGTCCCAGCCCGAGGAGCGACGGAGGTGGAGTGGGTGCTGCCCTACGACGATGTGCGCGCCATTCTCGGCAGGGCGAGCTCGTTCCGCGTCGAGACGTGCGTCTGCCGCTTGCAGCAGGACGAGCTCGGCACGAGGCGCTGCGACCTCCCCCTCGAGTCGTGCCTCTGGTTCTCCTACGCCGAGAGCAGCGAGGAAGCGGGCGGGATCTCGCACGAAGCGGCCCTCGCGGTCCTCGACGAGGCGGAGCGTGTCGGTCTGGTTCATACCGTGAGCAACGTGGCCGCGGGGATCGGCTACGTCTGCAACTGCTGCGGCTGCTGCTGCGGGCTGCTGCGCGGCATCAACGAGTGGGGCATCGAGCACTCCGTGGCGCAGGCGAACTACTTCGCCGAGATCGACCCGCTCACGTGTACGGCCTGCGGCGCCTGCGAAGAGCGCTGCCAGGTCGACGCTATCGCCGAGAGAGACGACGGCGTACGCGTAGTGCGCCGCGAGTCGTGCATCGGCTGCGGCCTCTGCGTGACGGGCTGTCCCGCTGAGGCCGCGCGCCTGCGGCGCAAGCCCGAAGACGAGATAGTGGCGCCGCCCGCGACCCGCGGCGCGTGGGAGCGCGTGCGGCTGAGAGGGCGCAGCGTCAGCGCGACGTAGCCTCGGCGATGCGCAGGCCGGCGCGCACGATCACGAGCCCCTCGATCCGATGCGACGCTACTGCCGGCATCATGTCTGCCGAGGCGTCGGGGGTCACGCCGGGCCGAGACCCCCGACAGGAGGCCCGGGACGCGGTCCGGGCGCCACGACTCTCGCCAGTACACTCGGGTCCATCACATGGTCGAACATGACGCTGGGGGACTGTGGGTCAGGGGGATGCCGTCGAGGCCCGCCGCCCCGTCTCCGCTATCGTGTGCCCTCGGTGAGGGCGCGGTCTGTCGCGCGGAGGCGGAACCTAGTCGCCTACCGTGAACGAGATGTCCTGCACCCAGTTGCAGTCGGCCGGCTGCAGCATGATCGGCTGGAATAGCGGCTGGATCTCCCCGGTGTCCTGGTCCATCCACGTCGGGAAAGCGTGCGGCGCGAACTGCGTCACCGTGCCGCTGTAGGTACCCTTACCCAGCGGGCCCAGGTGCACCCACCAGTCACGCCACCACACCCAGGATTCGAAGGGATCGCCGAACCTGTAGGCCGGGCTCCAGTAGCGGAGTCCACACGCCGCCTTGGTGATCGTGAAGCTGAAGTACGACCCGTCCGATCGTTGTCCATGGATCGCCATGGTGGTGAAGTACTCGGCCGGGATGAGCGTCGCGCCCGGCCTCGTGTCGCTCCACTCTCTGGTGACGACCACGTCATAGCCGTGCGGGATCGGGCAATCGCGCACCTCCCAGCCGAAGGGATCGTTGAGATCGGTCCACTCGACCCACTGACCGGGGCCGACAAAGGACGTGATGTAGGCCGTGGACGTCTGCGGTTGCACATACCAGGCTGATGCCGGGGCGGCGAACAGAAGCAGACACGCAGCCACGAGTACGACGACGAGCGGTAGCTTCTTCATGGCGCAGCTCCTTTCGGGACGCGAACGTGGGGCGCCCGCTGCACTGCTGGCGACGAGCGCTTCCTATCGGCTGTGCCATAGGCCCCTCCTGCCCATAGGCCTCGGACCCCTCGAGCAACCGCTCGGCCCCCTAACGCACGCGAACCGGCTGGTCGCGGCGGCGGGGCTCGCTCGTCGCGTCCCCGCAACGGACTTGCGTTTCATCCATCTGCCTCCTCGAGTCTGCCGACCCCGCCTATCTGCTCGACGATGCGCCTCCGCCGGCCAGCCACGGCGTGTGGATCGACTTGCGCAGAGGCGCGGGCGTCTCTGCCGGCGCCGTAACCGGCATCTCACCGGAGACGATGGCACGCACGACAGGCGGCCTCTTCCTGGGCTCGGCGGCCGTCCACACCGACGCGCCGGCGGTGCCGAGAGTCGCCGCGGAGGTGGCCGCCGGTATGCTCGTGGATGCCTGGATACTCAGGACCAGGACGAGCGCTGCGGCCGCTGCCATCGCCAGTACGACGATGATCGGCAGCCAAGGCACCTGGACGTGTGGCCTCTGTGCAATGGTGACGCTCATGATTCCTCCGATCCCCGCTTGCTAACGATCGGAGCGTAGGCCGCACGGGGGCGACGCACATCGGCCGAAACGGATTAATCCTCGGGCGGGCGGCGCGCGGTGATTTCAGCGCTTGAGGAGGCCCAGCTCGCGCGCCCGCGCGACGGCCTCATCGCGCTTGGTCGCCTCGAGCTTTCGATAGATTGCGCGCAGGTGCGCTTTGACGGTGCCCTGTGAAAGGAAGAGGCGGTCGGCGAGGCCAGCGACGGTCAGATGCGTCGGCAGGAGCTCGAGGACGCGCTGCTCGGCGGGTGTGATGGGCTCTGCCATCACCCGCCGGTCCAGCGCGTCGTTCAGCTGCTTCGCCCGGCGCCCGAACATCCCCGCGTCGGGCCACCCGGCGAGTACCTTCAGGGCGCGATCGCACCAGCCACGTGCCGCCACCAGCTCCCCCTGCTCGAGCGTGACCTCGCCCAGCAGGACGTAGGACTCGAGCAGGTCACCGGGGGGGTTCCTCACCATGTCCTTCACGTAGTCGTCGATCACCTGCGCGAATCCGATCGTGCCCGCGTCGCCTTGATGGGACATGAGGCGCAGGTGCGCGAGGAGCATGGTCAGGAAGATGCTGTGGTGCATCGTCACGTCCAGACCCATGCGCGGACAGAGGCGCTCGGCCTCCGCCACGAGCTCCCCGGCCTCGTCCCAGCGGCCGGCGTCGGCGGCGATGAGAGCCAGCTGCGCGGGCGTCCCGGCGTTCCACTCGTGTGCCAGAGCCATCCCGGCGAAGGTCGTCCCACGCGACAGCTCGCGCCACATGCGCTCAGCCTGTTCCGGCGACCCCGAGAGATACTGACACCAGGCTACGCCGTCCTTGGCAACGTCGCGCCAGTCGCCCGGCGCGGTCTCAAGGCGCAGAGCCTCCTGAGCCGCGCGGAGCATCTGCCCGAGCCCCTGCGTACCGTTGCCACTCATCAGGATGAGCCAGGACGAGCGCAGCGATGCCGCTCCGGTCGCTGAAGGGCCGTCCTCGAAGTCCAGCTCCGCCATGAGTCGCCACCAGCGAAGTTCCTCCACGCGCGTCTCGGGCACGCTTGCGTAGACCCAGCCGGCGGTGATGGCGAGCGCGGGGTGCGTCAGCAGTTGCTCCTCCGTGTACAGCCGTACGAGGCGGCGCGCGCTCTCGGCGAGATTGTTGTTCAGCATCGTGTCCACGGTGGCTTCGGCGAGAGCGACGGTCGCGGCGACGTCGCCGGCCGCGAGGTAGTGACGGATGGCGGGCACGGCCTCGCCGTGCGTCTCGAACCAGGCGGCCGCGCGGCGGTGCAGCTGCGGCAGCCGATCAGGTCCGAGGCGCTCGAGGCGACTGTGGAGCAGGTCGGCGAAGAGGTGGTGGTAGCGGTAGCGCTCGTCGCGGTCGTCGAGGGCGCTGACGAAGAGGTTCTCGCGCGCGAGGCGGGCGAGAACGGCGCCAGCGCCGGCGCGGCCGGTCACGGCCGCGCAGAGCGGCGCCGTGAGCTCGTCGAGGATCGCCGTCTCGAGCAGGAAGCGCTGCAGCTCGGCGGGCTGACGCTCGAGCACCTCGCCGAGGAGGTAGCCGGCAATGGCACGCTGGTCGCCGCGCACCTCGGGCAGCCACTCGTCGGGCGCGCGGCCTCGCGCCGTCTGCGACGCGAGGTAGAGGCCGGTCGCCCAGCCCTCGGTGGCCGCGAGCAGCGCGGCGACCGTGTCGCGCGCCGCGCCGCCGCCGCCGACGGCCTCACCGGCCGCCTGCAGCCGCAGCAGCTCCAGCGCCTCGTCGTCGTCGAAGGCGAGCTCGGCGAAGCGCACTTCCAGGAGCTCGCCACGCCCTCTCAGCCTGCCGAGCGGCAGGGGTGGGTCGCTGCGCGTCGCCACCACCAGCTGCGCCCCCTCGGGCAGGTTCTCGAGCACCAGCTCGAGGTAGGCCCAGGCCTCCTGCTTCTGCACGAGCTGGGCGTCGTCGATCACGAGCACGAACGGCCGGGCGCCGGCCACCGTCGCCGCGAGCCCGGGCAGGACGCGTTCGACGAGCGGGGGACTGCGCAGCTGCAGCAGTTCGAGGATCTCCGGTTCGACGCCGAGCACCTGGTCCAGCGCCACGGCCAGGCAGCGCAGCAGCACGAGGGGGTCGTTGTCGTTGCCATCGAGCCGCAGCCAGACTCCCGGCCGGCTCTCGGCCCGCAGCCACTGCGTAAGCGTCACGGTCTTCCCCGAGCCGGCCGGCGCCGACACCAGCACTAGCGGCTCCGTTGACTTCAGCAGCGTCGCCACGAGCGCTTCGCGCGCGACCAGCTCGACGTGCGGCCGCGGGGGACGGAGCTTCGAAGGAGGGCAGCGGAGCGGGGAGCTCTCCCCACGGCCGGAGCGCCCTGCGCGTGACGCTGCGTCAGCACGTCGTAAAGGCTTGACCCTAGCTCTCGCATCATCAGGGTTCGTGACCATGCTCCCTACGGTCGTAGCCGCGCGCCTTCATGATCGCGAGCGCCCTGGCGATGACCAGCTCGAGCACGTTGACCGCGTGCCAGGAGAGCTGCTCGTGGCGGACTCGACGGACTGCGCGGCGGCTCCGCCAGGTGTACTCAGCGCCGGGTCGGTGCTCACCGGTCCGTCACGAGCCCGTCAGAATGCTCGCGGTTCACGACGCCGGACTGCGGTGGCCGCAGCAGGTTCTCTGACGGATCACAGCCTCCCCCACTGAATGTCGCTCATGTCAGAAGTCTCGTATCCTTTGTCGCTGCCCGACCGACGCGAAAGTAATCCCGTTTGTGCCATCTGGTCCCGACGAGCCCCAGCCCGTCCCATCCAAGCGCACGGATTTGGGCTGCAAGATGGTTGCAGACGGCCGTTTCGAAGGTCTTTCGAGGGGCTTGCAGAACACGAGTCCCCTGCAAATCAATGGTGGACCGCGTCAGGTTCGAACCGGCGACCTCCGCAGGGAGTGCCGATCAGTGCGTTTCTGAGCGTGAAGTCGCCGGCGGACGTGCCAGCCAGTTCCACCGGCAGGCATTGGTCACCGCTGTGTTCGTTTGCCAGGCGCTTACACGAGAGCATCTCGCGCTGCCCTGAGCCCAACGCGGAAAGGAGTAGTCGACACTCGGGAGCGTGGGTAAGCAGAAGCGCGGTGAATGTGGCCGACAACGGCATCGCCCTCGACATCCACAGCCAGGTCGCCGCACACATGCAGTCCGACGGGGCGGAGAGGATCGACGCCGGGATGAGGGCAGCGCTGGCGGGCCAGACGATGGCCCGTCCCTCCCCCCGAGGCCGAGACCCTCGGCGGGAGGCCCGGGCCGGCGGGGGCGTGTAGCTACTCATACTTGTGCGGCGAGGTCTCCACATGGCCGAGCCGCACAGCGATCTGTCGGTTCGGTCGATTCTGTCTTGCGGGCCGCGCCGAGCCGCGTGGCTCCGTCTGCTCGCCCGACACAAGCTACTCCGGCTGCCAGGCGGGCTCCATCCCGGCGTCGACGCCTGGGACCGCCGAGAGGCCGGTGCCGTCGGCGTTCACAACGTACAGCGCGGAAGCGGCGTTGGCTTGTGCTTGAGACGACCTTCGTCGGGTGACGTGAGCGGATCCGGGTAACGTTGGAACTCTTCCTACCGGGGCCGTACACTCTCTGCCAGACACCAGGAGGAGCCGAGGTGGACGAGTCGCCATCTGGCAGTGTGCGGCGTCGCACCGAGGAACGCCGCGTCGTCACCACGCTGATCTGTGACCTGGTCGGCTTCACGGCCCTCTCGGAGCGCCACGACGCCGAGCTCGTCGATAGCTTCCTGCGTCGCTACTACTCAGTCGCCCGCAAGGCCGTGCAGTCCTACGGCGGCACGGTGGAGAAGTTCATCGGGGACGCCGTGGTCGCGGTCTTTGGCGTCCCCACCCTCCATGAGGACGACCCCGAGCGGGCCGTGCGGGCCGGCCTGCGGCTGGTCGACGAGATCGACGCCCTGCCGGGCATAGGCGGTGACCCGGTCGAGGTGCGCGTGGGGGTGAACACTGGCGAGGCTCTTGTCCGCCTCGACGTCGATCCGGCGAGCGGCGAGAGCTTCCTCACCGGCGACGCGGTCAACGTAGCCGCACGGCTGCAGGCCGCGGCGCCACCGATGGCGGTCGCCGTCGGCGCGGCGACTCACGCCGCCACCGAGAACGTCTTCGCCTTCGACGCCTGTCATCCCGTGGCCCTCAAGGGCAAGAGTCAGGCGCTGCAGGTGTGGATCGCCACCGCCCCCCTGGCCCGTACCGGCGCAGAGCTGCGCAGCTTCACGACGAGCTTCCTCGGCCGTGAGGCAGAACTCGGCACGTTGGAGGAGCTGCTGCACCGCGCCACAGAGGCCAATCATGCCGAACTCGGCCTCATCGTCGGCGAGCCCGGCATCGGCAAGAGTCGCCTACTGGCCGAGTTCGCCCGGCGCCTCGACGAAGACTCCACCGTCGTCACCTGGCGTCAGGGCCGCTGCCTGCCCTTCGGCTCGAACGTCACCTTTTGGGCCCTCTCGGAGATCGTCCGCTCCTACGCCGGCATCCTCGAGAGCGACGGGGTGGCCCGCACGGAGGCACGTCTCGAGGCGATCTTGCCCGAGGGTCCCGATCGCGATCTGCTGCGCGCCCGCCTGCGCCCACTGCTCGGTCTGGAAGCAGAGCAGGCCTCGCGCGAGGAGAACTTCGCGGCCTGGCGAGCCTTCCTCGAGACCCAGGCTGCCCAAGGACCTACCGTGCTCGTCATCGAGGATCTGCACTGGGCCGACGATCCCATGCTCGCCTTCCTCGACGACCTCGCCCAGAACCTGGGCGACGTACCCCTCCTGCTCCTCGCCACCGGCCGCCAGGAGGTGCTCGAGCTCGTCGGCCCCGGCGCCGGCTTCGTGGCCGCCGCCCAGCGGGTGCCGCTCGGTCCCCTCTCCGGCGACGAGACGGGGCAGCTCATCCTCGCCCGCCTCGGCGCCAAGTCGCTGCCCGTCAGCCTTCAGGCGGCGCTGCTTGAGCGCAGCGGCGGCAACCCGCTGTTCGCCGAGGAGCTCGTGCGCCTCCTCGAGGATCGCGACCTGCTGGACAACCGCGGCGGTACGGTGGCCCTCAGGCCCGGCGTCGAGCTACCCATGCCCGACTCCATCGGTGCGCTCATCGCCGCCCGGCTCGATCTGCTCGCCCCCGATCGCAAGGCGCTGCTCGCCGACGCCTCGGTCGTCGGGCGCAGCTTCTGGGCGGGGGCGGTCGCGGCCGTCGGCGGACGCGAGCCCGCCCA
>JAPLCL010000419.1 GCA_026392265.1 Actinomycetota bacterium | reverse complement strand
CATCGCGCACGGCCATCGCCCTCCAGACGCTGCTCGATGACCCGACGACGGCCGCACACGGCGAGGGGCCGCCGGTCGTACTGGGCAGCCTGCAGCACCTCGTCGCCTGGGGCCGCAAGAACTCTCTCTGGCCGTTCGGGTTCGGACTCTCCTGCTGTTTCGTCGAGATGGCGACGAGCCTCACGGCGCGCTACGACATCGCCCGCTTCGGCGCCGAAGTGCTGCGCATCTCGCCGCGCCAGGCCGACGTGATGATCGTCGGCGGCACCGTGTTCCGCAAGATGGCTCCCACGGTGCTGCAGCTCTACCAGCAGATGATGGAGCCGCGCTGGGTTATCTCGATGGGCTCGTGCGCCAACTCCGGCGGCATGTACGACGTCTACAGCGTGGTGCAGGGCGTCGACTCCTTCCTGCCCGTCGACGTCTACGTGCAGGGCTGCCCGCCGGCGCCGACCGCCCTCATGGAGGGGCTGCTGCTGCTGCAGGCGCAGGTGCAGACCGAGCGCCGCCCGCTCAGCTGGGTGCTGGGCGCCGAGAACGTTCAGAAGCCCAGCGGCATCTCGCTGCGCGACCTCAAGCGTTCGGCGCGCGCCGAGACCGGCGAGCTTCCCTCCCCGGACGAGGTGTGACGTGACGCCGGCCGCCGAGACCCCGCGCGCGCAGCCCGGCATCGTCGGCGAAGTGCGCGAACGCTTCCCCGACGTGCCGCTCATGGAGCAGAGCACGGCCGACGGGATCCCGACGCTGTGGGCGCCGGCGGTGCGCGTCAAAGAGCTGCTCGCCTACCTTAAGACCGAGGCGGTGCAGCCGTTCGGGAGCCTGTACGACCTCGGCGGCATCGACGAGCGCCTGCGCGCCCACCGCGCCGGGCAGCCCGCGGCCGACTTCACCGTCTTCTACCACCTGCTGTCGTACGAGCGGAACGCCGACCTGCGTCTCAAGGTCGCGCTCCGCGACGGCGAGGCCGTCGAGACGATCACCGACCTGTGGCCGGCCGCCAACTGGTACGAGCGCGAACTGTGGGACATGTTCGGCATCGGCGTGCGCGGCCACCCGCGCCTGGCACGTATCCTCATGCCCCCGTGGTGGGAGGGGCACCCCTTGCGCAAAGAAGCGCCATCGCGGGGTACTGAGCTCGGGCGCTTCAGCATGCCGCCCGAGCAGTTCGAGGAGTGGCAGGAGGAGCTGCGCTTCAAGCCCGAGGAGTGGGGGCTGCCGCGCACCGAGGACGACCCCACGCTCATGTACCTCAACATCGGGCCGCAACACGGCGCCACTCACGGCCCGCTGCGCATCGTCGTGGGCCTGCGCGACGAGGAGATCGTGCACTGCATCCCCGACATCGGCTTTCACCATCGCGGCGCCGAGAAGATCAGCGAGCGCCAGACGTGGCACACGTTCATCCCCTACACCGACCGCATCGATTACCTCGGCGGCGTGACCAACAACCTGCCGTGGGTGCTGGCCGTCGAGAAGCTCTGTGGCATCGAGGTGCCCGAGCGGGCGCAGATCATCCGCGTGATGCTCTGCGAGCTCTTTCGCATCGCCAGCCACCTTGTCTTCTACGGAACGTTCGCGCAGGACATCGGCGCGCTCTCGCCGGTCTTCTACACCTTTGAGGATCGCGAGCGGATCTTCGACGCCGTCATCGAGCCCATCTGCGGGGCCCGCATGCACCCCAGCTGGCTGCGCATCGGCGGCGTCGCCGAAGATCTGCCGAGCGGCTGGGAGCAGCCGGTGCGTGACTACCTCGACTACCTCCCCGGACGCCTGGACGAGTACGACCGGCTGATCATGGACAACCGCATCATGAAGGCGCGCACCGTCGGCGTCGGGGCGCTCAGCATGGCCGACGCCGTCGAGTGGGGCGTCACCGGCCCCAACCTGCGCGCCACGGGGCTACCGTGGGACTGGCGCAAGCAGCGCCCGCACAGCCACTACGACTGGTTCGACTTCGACGTCCCCGTAGGCTCAACGGGCGACTGCTACGACCGCGTCGCGGTGCACGTCGAGGAGATGCGGCAGAGCCTGCGCATCATCCGCCAGTGCCTCGACCAGATGCCCGACGGTCCCTACAAGGCGCACCACCCGCTGGCCACGCCTCCGGTCAAGGACCCCAATACCATGCACGACATCGAGACGCTGATCACGCACTTCCTGGGCGTGAGCTGGGGCCCTGTGGTGCCGCCCGGCGAGGCGTGTATCTACACCGAGGGGACCAAGGGCCAGTACAGCTACTACGCCATCAGCGACGGCCAGAATAGCGCCTACCGTACCAAGATCCGTACGCCCTCCTTCCCCCACCTGCAGGTGCTGCCGCTGCTCGCCCAGGGGTACGAGATCGCCGACCTCGTGACGATCCTCGGCAGCCTCGACTTTGTGATGGGAGACGTGGACCGGTGAGCCTGAGCGCCGACGAGCTCCGGGAGATCGACGCGGCGCTGGTGCACTACCCCGACCGGCGCGCGGCGGCCGCCACCGCGATGCGCGTCGTGCAGCGGCGGCGGCGCTGGCTGTCCGACGAGGCGCTTGTGGACCTCGGCGAGTACCTGGGGATGAGCGTCGAGGAGCTCGACAGCCTGGCGACCTTCGCCAACATGCTCTTCCGCCGGCCGGTCGGGCGCCACATCGTGCTCGTCTGCGACAGCTTCGCCTGCTGGTCGCTGGGGTACGCCGAGCTGCGCGAAGCGATCCAGACGCAGCTCGGCGTCGGGCTCGGCGAGACCACCTCGGACGGCCGCTTCACGCTTCTGCCCATCGTCTGCCTCGGCGCCTGCGACAGGGGCCCGGCGCTGATGGTCGACGCGGACCTGCACGGACCCGTGGCGCCGCCCGATGTAGGCGCCATCCTGGAGGCGTACGCTTGAGCGCCCTGGACACGCAGGGCTGGGACCGGCCGCTCACGAAGGCCATGCGGCCGGACGGGCAGGCGGCGTACATCGACGACTACGTCGCCGCCGGCGGTTACGAGGGCCTCGCCCGCGCCCTGCGGGAGCTCCAGCCGGCCGCCGTGACGCAGGCCGTCTCGGACTCCGGCCGGCGCGGCCGCGGCGGC
>JAPLCL010000388.1 GCA_026392265.1 Actinomycetota bacterium | reverse complement strand
AAGCCGGCCAGCGGCAGCGGCCGGTAGCGCCTCACGAGCCGGTAGAACTCGTTGAGGCCGATCAGGGCCAGGGCGAGCATGACGAAGAAGTAGAGGAGCCCGCCGTGCAGCACGAGGACGACGGCCAGCACCGCGAGCACGGCGCCGGTGATGACGCGCGTCGTCACGAGGCGCGCTCCGCGCCGGCGCCCGCGGCTGGCCCGGCGCCCGCGGCGGCACGCCCGCCGAAGCGCCGCTGACGACTGGCGTACTCGGCCAGGGCCTCGTCGAGCGCCGCCTCGTCGAAGTCGGGCCACAGCTTGTCGCTGAAGTACAGCTCGGAGTAGGCGCACTGCCACAGCAGGAAGTTGCTGATGCGCAGCTCACCCGAGGTACGGATGAGCAGCTCGGGGTCGTGCATCTCGGGGGCGTACAGGCGACGGCGGAAGTTCTGCTCCGTCGCCTCCTCCCCCTGCGCCGCCAGCGCCGCGGCCGCGTCCAGCAGCTCCCGGCGGCCGCCGGAGTTGAAGGCGATGTAGAGCGTCATCCTCGTGTTGGCTGCGGTGAGCGCTTCGGCCTCCTCGATGCGGCGCACCAGCTTCTCGGGTACGCCGTCACGGCGCCCGACGAAGCGCACGCGCGCGCCGCGCTGGTGCATATCGGGCACCTGCGAATCTATCATCTCCACGAAAAGGTCCATGAGCGCCGCCACCTCTGCCGGCGGGCGGCTCCAGTTCTCGGTGGAGAACGAGTAGACGGTCACTTCGCGAATGCCGAGGTCCAGAGCGTGCTCGAGGACGCGGCGCAGCGTCTTCGCACCGGCCCGATGGCCCGCGGCCACGGGCAGCCGCCGGCGCTGCGCCCAGCGCCCGTTGCCGTCCATGATGATGGCGACGTAGCTCGCGGTCGCGCCGCCCGCCGCAGGCTCGGCGGCGCCGCGCGCGCCGCGCAGACGCCAGCGCGCCAGCCAGGTGCGCCACGAAGCCATGAGTCCGCCCCCTGGCCGCCGGTCCCGCCGCGAAGCGGAGCCGTCAGACCTCGAGGATCTCCGCTTCCTTGTGCTTGACCAGCTCGTCAATGTCGTGCACGTGGCCGTCGGTGAGCTTCTGCAGCTCGTGCTCTGCGCGCTTCTCGGCGTCCTCGCCGACGTCGCCCTCGTGGACGAGCTCCTTGAGGTCCTTCATGCAGTCGCGGCGCACGTTGCGCACCGCCACGCGGCCGTCCTCGGCGAGCCGATGTACGAGCTTGACGAGGTCCTTGCGACGCTCCTCGGTGAGCGTCGGGATCGACAGGCGGATCACGCTGCCGTCGTTGTTCGGGTTGAGCCCCAGGTCGGACTCCATGATCGCCTTCTCGATGCTCTTCATGGCGGTCTTGTCGAAGGGCTGCACCGTGACGAGGCGCGGCTCGGGAGCGGCGATGTTGGCCATCTGCTTGAGCGGCGTCGAGGTGCCGTAGTAGTCGACGTGGATACGGTCGAGCAGGCCCACGCTGGCGCGCCCGCTGCGCACCGTGTTGAACTCGGTCTTCACGGCCTCCACGGCCTTGTCCATGCGGTGCTTGGCGTCGGCGAGCAGCTCTTTCTCCACGGGTCCTCCTCTTCCCGAGATCAGCTCTCGGCGGGCGTGCGCACCACGGTGCCCACGCGTTCGCCCGAGAGCACGCGCACGATGTTGTCACCGGTCATCTTGAAGACATGGATGGGCATCTTGTTGTCCATGCACAGGCTGAGCGCGGTCGTGTCCATCACTTTGAGACCGCGCTCGATGGCTTCGAGGTGGGTGAGCTCGGGGATGAACTCGGCGCCCGGCTCTATCTCGGGGTCGGCGGTGTACACGCCGTCGTACTCGCGCTTGGCCATGAGGATGGCGTCGGCCTCGAGCTCGAGGGCGCGCAGCGCCGCCGCGGAGTCGGTGCTGAAATACGGGTTGCCGGTACCGGCGGCGCAGATCACTACGCGCCCCTTCTCAAGGTGACGGATGGCGCGCCGCAGGATGTACGGCTCGCAGACGGCGCGGATCTCGATAGCGCTCATCACGCGCGTGTCGACGCCTTCGGTCTCCAGAGCGTCCTGGAGAGCCAGAGCGTTCTGCACGGTCGCCATCATGCCGATGTAGTCGCCGGTGGCGCGGTCCATGCCACCGGCGGCGGCGGCCATGCCGCGGAAGATGTTGCCGCCGCCGACCACGATGGCGATGTCGACGTCGAGACCGCGCGCGACCTTGATCGAGCCGGCCACACGCTTGGTCGTGGCCGGGTCGATGGCCCTCGACTCGCTGCCCAGCGCCTGCCCGCTCAGCTTGAGGAGGACGCGGTGGAAAGCGGGGCTTGGAGGGTCGCCTTCCACGCGCCTCAGACCTCGGCGCCCATCTCGCCGAGCTGGAAGCGGGCGAAGCGCCGTACTTCCACGTTCTCGCCGATGACGCCGACGAGGTCGGTGCGCAGCTGCTCGATGGTGCGGTCGGTGTCCTTGATGAACGGCTGCTCCATCAGGCACGTCTCGGCGAAGAACTTCTCGAGCTTGCCGGTGACGATCTTCTCGAGCACGTTCTCGGGCTTACCCTTGACCTGCTCGGCGTAGATGGCCTTCTCGCGGACGACGACATCCTCGGGCACCTGATCGCGCGTGACCCAGCGCGGCGCGGCCGCGGCCACGTGCATGGCGAGGTCGTGGGTGAACTCCTTGAACTGGTCGCTGCGCGACACGAAGTCGGTCTCCACACCGACCTCCACGAGCACGCCGATCTTGCCGCCGGCGTGGATGTACGAATCCACGGCGCCGTCTTTGGTGGCTCGGGAGCTCTTCTTCTGGGCGCTGGCGAGGCCCTGCTTGCGCAGCTCGTCCATCGCCGTCTCCAGGTCGCCGCCGGTCGCGGTCAGCGCCTTCTTGCAGTCCATCATGCCCGCTCCGCTACTGTCGCGGAGCTCCTTTACCAGTGCAGCGGTGATCTCAGCCAAAGCACGATCCTTTCTCAGGGTCGGCGGTTATCGTCGTACGGGTGTTACTCGGCCGGCTTCTCGGCAGCCTTCGGCTCGGCGGCCTTGGGCTCGGCCTTCTTGGCGGCTTCAGCCGTGGCAACCGGCTTCGCGGCGGCTTCAGCCTTGGCGGCAGGCTTCGGCTCTACCTTGGCGGCGGGCTCTGCTTTGGCGGCGGCCGGCTTCGCGGCAGCCTCGGCCTTGGGGGCAGGCTTCGGCTCTACCTTGGCGGCGGCCGGCTTCGCGGCGACCTCGGCCTTGGGGGCAGGCTTAGCCTCCACCCTGGCCGCAGGCTTAGCCTCGACCTTGGGCTCAGGCTTAGCCTCGACCTTGGGCTCAGGCTTGGCCTCGGCCCTCGGCTCGGCCTTCTTGACCGGCGACGTGACGTCGGCGATCTTGGCCACCGGCGCAGCAGGAGCCTTCACGGCCTTTGCCTCTTGTGCGGCCTTTGCCTCTTGTGCGGCCTTCGCCTCTTCCGCGGCCTTCTTGGCCGCAGCCTCCACGGCCTTCTTGGCCTCGACTTCCGCAGCGGCCTTCTCGACGGCCGCGGCCTTCTCGGCGGCGGCGACCGCCTGTGCGACGGCTATCGCTTCGGCCGCCTTGCGCTCGGCCTCGGCCTTCATCTCGGCCTCGGTGAGCAGCTGGCGGCCCTCGGCCACAGCGTCGGCCATGACACGCACGATCAGCGAGCAGCTGCGGATGGCATCGTCGTTGCCGGGGATGATGTAGTCGACCTCGTCGGGGTCGCAGTTGGTGTCCACGAGCGCGACGATGGGGATCTTGAGCTTGCGCGCTTCCTTGATGACGATGGCCTCTTTGCGCGGGTCGACGACGAACACGGCGGCGGGGATGCGTTCCATGCCGCCGACGCCGCCGAGGTTCTGCTCGAGCTTGCGCAGGTCGCCGCGCAGCTGCATAGCCTCGCGCGTCGGGAGCAGGTCGAGGGAGCCGTCTTCGGAGAGGTGCTTGAGCTCGTGCATGCGCTTGATGCGCTTGCTGAGCGTGCCGAAGTTGGTGAGCAGGCC
>JAPLCL010000065.1 GCA_026392265.1 Actinomycetota bacterium | reverse complement strand
CGGCTGCCGGCGGCAGCGGCGACGGCCCGCGCCAGCGGGCGCGTCGCCGCCGGGCCGGCAGCCGCCTGCTCGACGTCAGTCGGCAGCGCCACTCGCCTCCCGCGGGGCGCCCACCACGCCGTCGTCGCGGAGCCGGCGTAGGAGAGCGGCGCGCAAGTCGCTGGCGACCTCGCGCCGCGCACGGGGGTCTTGCACCCAGGCATGCAGGCGAAGAGTGACGTCGGTGGCGCCCAAGTCCTCGACGGTGACGCTGTTGCTCTTGCCGTCGGGGGCCGCCGCCCGTTGGTCGGCGACCGCCAGCACCGAAGCGCGCACGGCATCGACGTCGCTAGCCATGGGGACGACGAAGTCGACGGCGACCATGCTCCCCGGCGAGCCCATCGAGAAGTTGTTCACGACCTGGCTGGCGAAGGCCTCGTTGGGGATGACGACTTTGCGATTATCGGGGGTGCGGATGTACGTGTAGGTGAAGTGGATCTCCTCGACGGTACCGTAGACATCGTCGACGCTGATGAAGTCGCCGTGGCACACGGGCTGCGAGAAGGCGATCATGACGCCGCTCACGAGGTTGGCGAGCGGCGCCCGTGCGGCGATGCCGATGACGCCCGAGATGATGGCCGCGGAGGCGAGGATGGCGCCGCTGAGGGCTGGGAAGAAGGGGAACTGAAAGAGCGCCATGGCCACCCCGACGATGAGGATCACGGCCTGGACGAGGCGCCGTATCATGCGGTAGCGCGTGCGGTCGGCAGGGTCGGGCGTGCGGCCCAGAAGCTTGGTCATGGCCGCGTCGCGGCGCGCGAGGAAGAAGTCGACCACGCGCGCCGCGACGATGGCGATGAGCACGTAGACGACGGCTTTGAACCACGAAGTCTCGTAGAACGCGACGGCGATCAGGCCCACGGCTGCCTCATCCTCACGGAGTGTCCGAGGGCGCGGCCTCGGGCAGCGGCGAAGACCTGGGCCCCGGGGTGAGCTCCGAGGGCAGCAGGTCGGCGCGCACGTTGTAGAGGACGCGCCCGGTGTCGTAGTCGAGCAGGGCCACGACCGTGTCGGTGCGCTCCGAGATCGTGTCGATGGCGCCCTGCACCTGCCAGATGAAGCGGTAGCTCGGGACGACGGAGCTGGTGATCACGCGTCCGTCGATGCCGTGCGTGAAGCGGTAGGGCGTGCCTTCGGGCACAAACAGGAGCTGGACCTCGCGGGGATCGACGACGGTCCCCTTGAACACCCAATCGGCCTTGCGGAGCGCCATTCCTGAGGTCTTCAGTTCGGCATCGCCGGGCACGGCCAAGGCAGCGAAGGCGAAGCTCCAGCCGCGCCAGGGATGTCGGACGAAGTCACCGCGCTGGCCGGGGGCCGTGTAGCGAAACGCCACGAACGCGGGCAGCAGAAACACCACGAGCGCGCCGAGCACCAGGGCGACGACCAGGAACTTTCTGCTGCGAAGGCGGATCAAGCCTGGGCCTCCGGACGCCTGGCCGGGACTGTGTCCAGGGGTTTCACCTGACGCCGTCCGTGTCGACGACCGCGCCGTCCGGCAGCACGTCAGTGCGCGGAAAGACGGCGCGGGCGCTGGCTTCGAGAGCGGCGTAGTAGCTCTCGTCGTGCAGTGGGTTGAGGTGTATCGGCACGAGTCGGCCGACTCCGGCAGCGGCGGCCAGGCCGGCGACGGCGCCGGCTTCGCTGTGGGCGGCGTAGCCGGGCAGGAGCTCCGCCGGCATCTGGGTGGTGCGCGGGTCGGCGTCGTTGAACCAGGCCTCGTGCAGAAGCAGGCCGACCCCGGCGGCGAACTCCGCCGTCGCCGGATCGGCCCTCGTATCGGTGGCCAGCACGAAGGCGTCGTCGAGGCGATAGGCGACGCTCACGTCCGAGTGCTGCTGGGCGCGCACGCTCACGGTGTGGCCGGCGATCTCGTTGGCTCCGGCCACGACCGGCTCCACGCGCAGGTCGGTGAGCTCCTCCCAGTCGCGCGGGTTGTAGGGCCGGCGCAGCAGGCCGGCCAGCGCGCCTTCGGGATCGACGCCGTTGAGCTCGGCCGCGGGGGCGTGGATCACGAGCGCGCGCCCCGGCAGCACGCCGGCCAGATACGCGAGGCCGCAGACGTGGTCGAGATGGTAGTGCGTCAGGAAGAGGTGGATATCGCGGGCGCCGTCGAGCAGCGCCGCCTGGGCTGGTTCGCGCAGGCGGCGCAGGCCGGTACCCGCATCGAAGATGAAGAGGCTGTCTTCGGCGCGGCAGGCGAAGCAGGTCGTCTCGCGCCGGTCACTCGGCATCCAGCCGATCGTCCCTAAGAGAGTCACGCGCATAGGTCACCCACCTTTCGCCGTGGCGCCGACACAACGTGTGTAGTGTGCAGCATAACGGTAGAATCGAGGTAGGAGACACCCACTCACGGGCGTTCCTGCCGAAGGGGGCTTGTCGTGGACGAGCTTATCCTCACCGTGTATGGCGGGCTCGCGCTCGGTGAGGTGGGCCGCGGCCTGTGGGAGCCGGCGATTCCCCACTTGGCTCGCTTCGTGGGCGGCGACGAGGCTCCTGTGCTCGCCGCCCTCGAGGACGTGGCGCGCAGCGCCGGCCTCAGTCAAAGCGTACCGATCGCCGTGCTGCTGGACGAGTTCAGCCATGGGTGCAAGGCTCTGTGTGACGGCCTGCAGGGCAATGATACGCCCGAGGCACGCGAAGCCTGCCGTCTCCTTCTCGGCCTCGAGAACGTCGCCCTGACACGTATTGCCGCCGGCTACTCCGCCGGTCTCGAGGAGACCATCGGCCGCCTGCGCCGCGACGTCGAAGACGCGTCGCCGCTCGACCTCTCCACGGGCGCCTTGAAGCCCAACGGGATCATCGAGCAGTTGTCGCTGGAGGTGAACCGCTGTCAGCGCATGGAGCTCTCACTGGGGCTGCTGGAGCTCGCCCCCGAGGAGCCGGTCTGTGAGGAGCCTTCGGCGCGCACGCGTAGTGACTACCGGGGGGTGCTGCACGAGGTGGGCGAATGCCTGCACGAGAACCTGCGCCGCTACGACAGCGTCGGCCTCACATCCGACGGCGGTTTTCTGCTGGTGCTTCCCGATATCAGCCGGCGCGGGCTGGCCGGTGCAGCCGAGCGCCTGCGGCGAGAGCTGGCTGCCTGCGCCGGGCCTCCCGCGCCGCCGCGGTTTCTGCTAGCGCTGGCGCACTACGACTACGTGGACGTGAACGCCGGCGAGATGCTCGAGGCGCTCGACCACAGCGTATGCAGGGCGCGCGTGGTACACGAGCCGCTCACCTGGTCGTAAGGGCTTAGGCGCCTGGCGCCTCGCCCAGCGCCGCGGCGGCACGGCGCACCATCTCCCGCTCGTTCGGGTAGGTCATGAGCCGCAGCGCCTCGTGAAGGCTCACCCATCGCGCCTCGCTGACCTCGTGGTCGTGGTCGGCCGTGTCGCCGCCGGTGGCGTGCATGAGGAAGTAGTGTACGGTCTTGTGGATGCGGCCGTTTTGTTCGCGCGAGTAGAACGAGTAGTCGATGGCGCCGAGCTCGGCCTCGACCACACCGCTGAGGCCGGTCTCTTCGGCGACTTCGCGCACAGCGGCCTCCATCAGCGTCTCGCCGCTCTCGAGGCCGCCCTTGGGCAGCCCCCAGACGGTGCGCCCGACGGGCCGTATGAGGCAGACCTCGATGCCGGCGTTTGTGCGCACGACGACGCCGCCTGCCGATGTTCTTTCGCGTGGTCCGGTCACGGTCCTCGAGTGCTCGGGAAGCATGAAACGATGCCTCCGTAGTATATCGTTCTGAACGGCCGCGGCCGCACAGAAGTGCGGCCTGCCGCGGCCGTTCAGAAGGAGGTCGACGCGCGTGTTCGCCGCGCTCGGACGGTTCGCCTACAAGCGTCGCAGGATCATCGTGCTCATGTGGACGGTGGCCTTCGTCGCCGGCCTCGTGGCCACCGCGCACGTGCCCGGGGAGCTCAAGGGCGGCGGCTTCACCAACCCCTCGACGCCGTCTCAGCAGGCCCAGAAGGCGATGCAGGAGCGGCTGGGCTTCGGTCCGGCACGGCTCACGATCGTGTTCACCAGCCCGCGCCTCGACGCGCGTAGCCCTGCCTTTCGCGCGAAGGTGAAGACGGCCCTGGCGGGCCTCGATCGCGAGGCATTCCCCAAGCTTCTGGACGTGCAGACCGCCGCTTCCACCGGCGACGCGGGCTTCATCTCGAAGGACGGGCACGCCACCTTCGCCGTGTTGTCGTTCGACGCGAGTACCGAACAGGTGCAGCGCATGATCCCTGCCGTGCGCGCCAAGCTGGCGCCGACCGG
>JAPLCL010000330.1 GCA_026392265.1 Actinomycetota bacterium | reverse complement strand
GCTATCTCTACGAGCGCACGCACACCCGCCAGATCGCCGACATGGCGATGCTCGCCCGGCCGCTGCCCATCATGGCCGGGTTCTTCCTCTTCTTCGTCTTCGGCTCGGCCGGGCTGCCCGGGCTGAGCGGCTTTGTCGGCGAGTTCCTCAGCCTCCTCGGTCTCTTCGTCTACTCACATTGGCTGGCGGCGATCGCCGCGACCGGCGTCATCCTCGCCGCCGCATACCTTCTGTGGATGTTCCAGCGCACCATGTTCAACGACCGCGGCGACGAGGACGTCAAGCCCGCCGAGGGCCTGCGCGACCTCGGCGCCCGCGAGATCCTCACCTTGGTCCCTCTGGTCGTCCTCGTCATCTGGGTGGGCGTGTACCCCAACACGTTCCTCGAGCTCATCCATGTGCCGGTGCAGGAGATCCTTCACCGGGTGACTCCGTCGCTGCAGAGCGCCCAGGCGCACGGGCTGGCGCAGGCGTTCGACGCGGCGAAGGGGCTGTTCTAGATGGGCGCGGGCAACGCCGTCGTCAACAACGCCATCGTGGTGATCCTGCCCGGCGTGGTCGTGGCCGTGGGCGCGCTCGTCGTCTTCCTTGTCGACCTGTTCACGGCGCGCAAGGCCGTGCTCGCCTGGGTGGCGGCCGCCGGGCTCATCGCCGGCGCGGCCGTGGCCATCGGTCAGTGGATCAGCGTCTCCAACGGCCTGCACTTCAACGCCCGCGAGCCGCAGACCGGCTTCTCCGGCATGGTCTCGCTCGACAAGTACGCGCTGTTCTGCGTGGTGCTGTTCGCCGGCATCGGCGTGGCGACGATCATGCTGTCCGACGCCTACCTGGCGCGGCGCAAGGCGGCGCGCGGCGAGTTCTACGGCCTGATGATGCTGGTCATCACCGGCATGATCGGCATGGTCGTGAGTACCGACGTCGTGGCCTTCTTCGTCTCGTTCGAGCTCATGTCGCTGCCCACCTACGTGCTGGCGGGGTACCTGTGGCGCGACGCGCGCTCCGGTGAGGCGTCGATCAAGTACTTCGTCACCGGCGCCTTCTCGTCGGCGATCCTCGCCTTCGGCCTGGCGCTGCTGTACGGCGCCTCAGGGCAGACCAACTACTCGGGCATCGCCGCCGGCCTCGCCAAGCTGTCGGGGCTCGACGCGCGCGGCTTCCTCGTGGTGGCCTTCGTGCTGGTGGTCACCGGCTTCGGCTTCAAGATCTCGGCGGTGCCCTTCCACAACTGGGCGCCGGACGTGTACGAGGGCGCCCCCACGCCCGTCACCGCATTCATGGCGACGGGCGTCAAGGCGGCGGCCTTCGCCGGCTTCGCCCGGCTGTTCGTCGCCGCCGCGGGCCTGCAGTGGCAGACGTGGGCGCACACCATGACGATCCTCGCCGTGCTCACCATGGTAGTCGGGAACGTGCTGGCGCTGCCGCAGCGCAACCTCAAGCGCATGCTCGCCTACTCGAGCATCGCCCACGCGGGCTACCTCACCCTCGGCCTCATCGCCGCCGGAAAGTCGGGGAAGCCTCTAGGCATCGCCGCCATCCTCTTCTACCTGTTCGCGTACGCGCTTATGAACCTTGGCGCCTTCGGCGTGCTCATCTGGATCCGCAACCGGCGCAAGTTCGCCTACACGTTGGGCGAGATCGGCGGCCTGGGCCGCACGATGCCCTGGGCGGCGATCCTCATGGCCGTGTTCATGGTGTCGCTCACCGGCATCCCGCCGACGATCGGCTTCTGGGGCAAGTTCTACCTCTTCACCGCCGTCGTCCAGGCGAACCTCACGTGGCTGGCCATCGTCGCCGTGATCATGAGCTCCGTGTCGGCCTTCTACTACCTGCGCGTCGTCTGGTTCATGTACTTCCGCGAGGCGCCCGAGGGCAGCGAGGTGGAGGCCGAGCCGGCGTCGTCGCAGCTCGGCGTCATCGCCGCCGTGAGCCTCGCCGCGGCCGGCGTGCTCGTGGTCGGCCTGTTCCCCGAGGCGCTGCTCACGGCCGCCGAGGGCGCGGTCAGGCTGATCTTCGGGGGCTGACGGCGCGCGTCAGTCTGCGTCCCCGTCCGGCTCCTGCAGCGGTAGCGGACAGGCCGCGCACTGCTCCTCCACGTCGCGGCGCGCGTCCCCGAGCTCCAGAGGCATGCCGTGAAACGGGTGCCGACAGTACCAGGTCACCATGATGCTCACCGGCGCCGCCGCGCTGAGGTCGAGGCTCGCGCGGAAGGCCGTCTTCTCGCAGGTGAGGTAGGGGCAGGCGGGTGCATTCATCTCACCGGGCATTATCCCCCCATCGGCGCGGCTTCGCGCCAACGGCGCGCCGCCGGCGTCGCGCGCCAAACGCCGCCTCAAACCTCCGGGGAGCGGGGTAGTCCTGCGGGGGCAGATAACAAACCGGCCATTCGTTATCTGCCCTTTTCGCACTACCCCCGCGGGGCCTTCGGCGCAGAAGCCATCGCTACGAGACGTCAAGGTCGCGGATCCCGACAGCCTTCCTCC
>JAPLCL010000215.1 GCA_026392265.1 Actinomycetota bacterium | reverse complement strand
GACGCTCTGCTTGCCCGACGACGCGGACGCACCTCCGTGCGACCAGCTGATCCGCGACTACTTCGGCATGCACCGCCTGGAGTGGTCGAACGATCCGTCGGTCGAGTTCCACCTCGGCTACGGCGACTGGATCCGGCTGCTGCGCGCCAACTGCTTCGAGATCGAGGACCTCATCGAGGTCCGTCCGGCAGCGGACGCGACGAGCCGCTTCGCCGACTGGGTCACCCGGGATTGGGCCCGCCGCTGGCCCTCAGAGGAGATCTGGAAAGCGCGGAAACGCGCCTGAGACCGCTTCGCCCCAGGCGCGCTTCCGCAGAACCGCAGGGCTCTCAGGCGGCCTTGCGGTCCCGGTAGTTGACGCACTGGGTCTGTGTCACCCACGTTGTCCGTGGCTTGGACAGCACTCCGGCCTCATCCATGCGCTGATGGAGATCCGGGTCGGCCAGAAAGGCCTCTCCGGCCTCTCGGCTGGGAAAGTCCAGCATGACCGTGACGTCGTTGGCTTCGTCGTCGCCGCGGTAGATCTCGTGCCCGGTGCAGCCGTGCCTCGTACGCACTTGCTCGCCGCCGTCGAACACGGGCTTCCAGTCATCGTAGTCGCGTACTGTGTGCTGCATGAGAAGATACATGATCGCCTCTTCCGTGAGGCGGGAGCGCCGCCCCTTGAGCGAGACGCGCGCGGATCCGCATGACGAGGTGGTCCCCAAGGCGCCTTGGCGCCAAACGTGGCCGGGCGTGCACGAAACCCGCGGCCGGGCGGTTCAGCCCTCGCTGAGGTCGACCATGCCGGTCGCGTCGTCCGTCGCGCTTCCCAGTTGGCCGGACGGCTTTCGCCAGAGTATCGCGATCGCGCCAGACCGTTCCCTTTCGCAGGTGGGCTTCCTGCGCAGCCGGATGAGTGCAGTCCCGAAGTTCTCTGTCAGGGCCTGCCGCGCGGCTGCGACGGCGACACGGCGGCCGGCCCTTGCCCATGCCCGCAAACGGACGGATAGTGATCGCGTGACGCCGTCGTCGACGACTCCCGCCTCAAGCGTTGGCCCGCATGGCGCCAGGCCCGCCGCCTGGCGCGCGATGCTCGTCGTGTGGATCGTGGTGAACCTCGTGAACGTGGCGCAAGCCGCGGGCTTCGCCTCTCGGACGCCGGGGCCAGGCGGCATGCGCGTGAACCAGGCGCTCGGCGTCGTCATCGCCGTGCTGGCGCTTCCGGCGACGTGGGCGCTCGTGGTCTTCGTACGCGAGCGCGCGGGCTGGCTTCAGTACCTCGGCCCGCTTGCCTTCGACGCCTTCGTCGCGCTGATGCTCGTCGTCGACTACGCGCTGACGCTCGAGTTCCGCGACCCACAGCGCCCTGCCATCCTCGCGCCCTACCTGCTGCTCTTCTTCGGCAGCATCGTACTCATGGGATTCCCGATGTACCGCAGCAGCCGCCGGCGCTGGGCGCTCACGGCCGTGACGAGCGCGTTGCTCCTCGCGGCCACGGCCCACGCCTTGGCGCGCGGCGTGGGCTGACCCCCGGCGCCCGCTTCTACCCGCCGGCCGCCTTGCGCCGCGCCTGCACCTGGCGCGCGCCCTTGTCCAAGGTGCCGGCGAGCAGGAAGCCGGCGAACATCAGCGTCACGGCGACCATCTCCGCCGGATACAGCCCGGTGGTGTTGCCGAGCCGGGCGCGCGACCCCAGAAAGGCGAGCAGCGCCGCACCGGCGGCGATGAGCACATTGGCCCACACCCGGTACCCGTACTCGCGGCGCCTCGCGAAACGCCAGATGGACCAGGCCGCGCCGCCGAACAGCAGGATGGTGCCGGTGATATTGAACGGCAGCGACATGGCCCTGGGGAAGCTCAGGCTCGGGCCCAATGCCTGGCCGCCGACCGTGATTCCGGGCACGAGCTTGACGGTATCGAGCTGCACCGTGAAAGCGCCGGCGAAGAAGATCACCAGGCAGACCAGCAGAAAGACGAGGTAGACGTCGCCCCAGCGACGGTCGCGCACCAGCAGGTAGAGAGTCCCCAGACCAAGGAATCCCACCAGAGACGCGGCCAGTACGATGTAGACACGGTACACCGTGGGGTCCCAGCGGCCGCTGTATTCGGACCAGGTCTCCATGGCTGCCGCCACGGCGTAGAACAGCAGCCCCACCGACCAGGCCAGCTGATGAGGTTTGCCTCGCGCAAGGTACTGACGCAGCACGAAGCCGAAGAAGACGAAGCCCACGACCGCCGTCGCGGCCGGCCAGGCCCAGTTGGACCAGAATGCTGAAGAGGCGATCATGTCCGCAGGCCCTCCCGGTTGCCGAGGCTCGTGCGCCGCCTCACTCCGCGCCGTGCCGCGCGGCGCGGCTCGTCATGGCGGGCTCACACTACCGCGCTTCGCGGCCCGGCGCGAGGCTTCCGCGAGCGGCGGCGCTCCCGCGACGCGCCCGTACGAGGTACGCTTGGCCGGCAGACGACGCGCAAGCGAGCAGCGGAAGGGGCAGACCGATGGCGCAGGTACCTGAGGATGGCGAGCGGCAGGCGCGGGGCGCCGACCCCGGGCGCGACTCGGCGCCGCGGCGCACCTATCTGGCCGCGGAGCGTACCTATCTCGCCTGGTTGCGCACCGGCCTGGCGGCGATCGGTATCGCACTTGCCGTGGGCCGGCTCATCCCGGCGCTGATCGATGCCTCGCAGGCGGCCTTCGCCGTTCTCGGCATCGGCTACGCGGTCATGGGCATCTACCTCATCGTCTATGCGGCGGTGAGCGCGCGACGTATCCAGCGGGCTCTCGAGGAGGACCGGCCGCTGCCCAGCGACTGGGCGGCGATCCTGACGACCACGGTCGGCGCTCTGGTGCTGGCCACGATCACGATGGTGATGCTGGTCGCCGAGATCTGACCCGTCCGTCCCGTTCAGTCCATGCCGCAGCGAGGAGCGCCAGCGATGGCCGCCAAACGTCACGCCCTGCCCGAGCCTGAGCCAGTCCGGCCCACCCCCGCCCGCCCGTGGGCCGGCGCCCCGATCCATCTCCAGGAGCTCCTCGCCTTGGCCACCGATCTCGCCGCAGCCGCGGGGCGGATCCACGTCGAGGGGATGACGCGAGCGCTGCGCATCGAAACGAAGTCCTCTCCCACCGACCTGGTCAGCCAGATCGACAAGGAATCCGAGCGTCTGATCGTCGAGCGGTTACGAGAGGCGCGGCCTGACGACGCGCTGCTCGGCGAGGAGGGGGCGCTGGGCGAGGGCACGAGCGGGGTGCGCTGGGTCATCGACCCGCTCGACGGGACCACCAACTACATCTACGGCTACCCTGCCCACGCCGTGTCCATCGCCGTCGAGGTCGAAGGGCAGCCGCAGATCGGCGTCGTCCTCGACTCCAGTTCGGGCCGCCTGTACCGGGCGATCAGCGGGTTCGGCGCGGTGTGCGATGACGAGCCGATCCACGTGCGCGAACAGCCCGATCTCACGACGGCCCTGGTGGCCACCGGCTTCTCCTACGAGGCGGCTCAGCGTGAGCGTCAAGGCGCCGTCGCGGCTCAAGTGCTGGGCCGCATCCGCGATATCCGCCGCGGCGGCACGGCGGCTCTGGATCTCTGCCACGTCGCCGCCGGACATGTGGATGCGTACTGGGAGCTCGACCTCTCGCCGTGGGACTATGCCGCCGGCAGCGTCATCGCGCGGGCGGCCGGCGCCGACGTGGCGTTCCCGCGGGCGGCACATGGGCACGGGCCCGCCGTCGTGGCGGCACACCCTGCGCTGCTGCCGGCCTTCCTGGAGCTGCTGCGCGAGACGGGAGCACTCGCGTAGCGACGCTCGCCCGATGCCGGCGGGCGCGCAGCGGCAGCGCCGGCGTCACCCACGCGGCTCGAGCAGACCCAGCAGTTCCAGCGGATGGTCGAGCACCACGGTGGCGCCGTGCTGGACGAGTTCGTCCCTCGTCCTGAAACCCCACGCGGCGCCCACGGCGATCATCCCGGCCGCGTTCGCGGTGAGCATGTCGAGCCCCGAATCGCCGAGGAAGACGATCCGGCCGGGAGCGACGCCCAGGCTGTCGCTGATGAGCAGTGCGACCGTGGGGTCGGGCTTCAGCGGCACGCTCGGCTTGGCGCCCATGACGAGGTCGAAGTCGCCGGGGCCGAACAGGCTCTCGACGATCTGTCCGGTCAGGTCGTGCGACTTGTTGGAGAAGACGGCCAGCTTGACGCCGGCGGCGCGCAGGCCGCTCACCAGCTCGGCGGCGCCGTCGTACCGCCGAGTCTTGACCAGGTGATGCTCGCCGTAGTCGGCGATCATGCGATCGAAGCAGCGGGTGATCGTCTCGGCGCTGCGCTTCTCCGGCGGGAGCGCCCGGCCGACCAGATCGCGGATGCCCTTCCCGACGAACCGCTTGTAGGTCGCGAGGCTGTGGACGGGCGCCTGTTCACTGAGGAGGACCCGGTTCATGGCGTCGGCCAGGTCCTCGAGCGTGTCAACGAGAACTGAGGAGGACCCGGTTCATGGCGTCGGCCAGGTCCTCGAGCGTGTCAACGAGAGTGCCGTCGAGATCGAAGATCACTCCGTCGAATGTCGTCGCGTTCATGTCCGCGCTCAGCCCCGTTGTCAGAACCGCGGCCTGACGTCTCGTCCAGCGCCGCCCGCTCAGCCCAGCGCCAGCAACGTGAACACGAGCACAAAAATTGCGACCGTCTCCACGATACCGATGACGGCGAGGTAGTTGCTGAACCCCTGGCCTGTCTCGGCGAGCGCGTCGGCGCAGTGGGCGCCGGCCTTGCCCTGCCCGTAGGCGGAGACGCCGATCGCAAGGCCGGCGCCGATGCCGACGCCGAGCAGCGCCCAAGGGTCGTAGCCGGCGTCAGCCTTGGCGGTCATCGTGATCATCAAGATCATGCCGTAGATGGTCTGAGACAGCGGCGCCCCGACGAAGGTGATCATCGTGAACGGCGCGGGCTTGCCCTGCAACATGAGCTTCTTCCAGGCGCCGACGGCGCCGGCGCCGCCGAGGTAGGTACCGATCCCGGATCCGGTCGCCGCCAGCGCCATGGCGGCCACGGCGCCGATGCGCCCCATCTCGGCTGCAGCTTCAGGACTCATCGACATCCCTTTCTCTGGTTGGTCCATCTTCGCGTCATCAGGCCGCCTCACGGCCCTTGGCGAACGGCGTGTAGAGGTTGTGACCCTGCCACGCCAGACCCTTGTGGGTCGAGAACTCGAGGGTGTTGAGGCGCACGGCGTGCACGAGCACGCCGAGCCCCGCGAGCACGATATTGAGCGCGTTCGCGAACAGCAGCAGCAGGCTGGCGGCGACGGCCGTCAGCACGCTGTCGAAGCCGATGGACGCGGCCATGTCGTTGAAGGCCGCGAGCACGGCGATAGACGCGTAGCCGACGGCAAAGAGGCGGATGTACGAGAGGATGTCGACGAAGTTGCCGATCATCGTCAAAGGAAGAAGGGCGTGGTCGATCCACTCCGCCTTGAGCTCCTTGGGCGTCTTCATGAACACCGCCAAGAGCACGATGCCCGCGAGCAGCAGGTAGATGAGATAGCCGGGCATCGCCCTGCCGAGGACGGCCTGGCGGGCGAGGAAGAACATCGACCACACGACCACCAACCAGCCCACCTGCGCGGGCACCTTGCTCCAGGCTCTCTCCCGCCCAAGCGTCACGGCGTTCCACACGTGCGCGAACGACAGGTGCACGGCGCCGATCAGGAAGCACAGGTCGATGAGGTTGTCGCGATCCTTGATCCAGGCGATCTCGAGCGCCGCCGCGTACCGGGGCAGCGAGGGGATGCCGAAATAGCTGCCCGTGATCACGCCCCAGAAGAGCGTCGCAGCACCGACGATGTACATCATGTGGAAGACGTGCCGAGGCACCTTCTTGAAGCGCCACTGCAAGAGGACGGTGGCGAGCAGCAACAGCATGGCGTAGCCGGCATCGCCGACGATCATCGCGAAGAAGAGGCTGAAGAAGGGGAGAAAGACCCAACCGACGTCCGACTCCCAGTAGCCCGGGTAGATATGAAGGAAGTCGAACACCGTGCGCACGGGCCTCACGAGGCGCGACTGATGCAGCAGCGTGGGCACGTCGTCGCCCGGATGCGGATCGTCGAGGACGATGCCCCAGCCGTGCTCCACCGCGGCGCCGCGCAGGGCGTCGCAGTCGTGCACGGGCAGGTAGCCGGAGAGAAAGGAAACAGCTTCCGCTTCGCCCATGCCGGCGCGGACTTCTGCGACGCGCACCGCGTCGGCGGTCCGCGCGACGTGCCGCGCGACGACCTCCCGGCCTGCCGCCAGAGACTGCAGTCGCTTGGCCAGCCCATCGCGCTCCGCCCCGCCGGCATCGCGCTCGTCGCGCAGCGCCTGAAGCGGACGGTCGGGCCAGGGCACGAGGTCGTACTCCACGCCCAGGTCCGGACGGTCTGATTCCCAGCCGGCGGCGGCAGCGAGGATGAAGTACTGCCGCTGGCGGTCGCGATACAGCACGGTGAGGAGCGTCCCCTCCGGCGCGACGAGATCCGCCGCCGCCGGCGCTGCGCCCAGCGCGGTCGCGACGCCTGCCGCGGCGAGTTCGTCGACGTCGTCCAGGTCGAACTCGCCGAACCCCTCGTACCGCGCCAGCTCGCGGTGCAGCGCGTCGGCGTGGTCATCGAGCTCTCGTCGGCGGGCGAGCAGGGCAAGTACTTCGGCGACGAGCTCGTCGGCCGGGCCATCAGCCTTGGCGGGCACTGCCTCGGCGGGCAGGGCAGCCAGCGCGCGCTCAGCGTCTGCGAGCCGCGCGCGCAGCGCGGCCAGCTCCTCCCCCTCGGGCGGCTGGACATCCGCGATGTGGACGACGCCGAGCTCGCGCAGCGACTCGAGCGCGGCGTCGCGGTCGGCCGCGAGGCACAGCAGCGTGAGCCGTTTCATCTTGACGATCATGCGCCGGCCATCCCCGAGAGGAGCTCGGCGCCCTTGCCCTTGGCGAGCTTGGCCCGCGCGACCGCCGCCGTCTGCGCGTCGCCCAGGGCGATGCGGATGATCCGCATGTTCTCCTCGGTGCGCGGGATCATGACCTTCTCGAACAGGTTGACGCGCTGCGCCGTGATGCGAAGCTCCTCGCCGAGCAGCTCCTTGCGTCGTTCGAGCACCCGCTGCTCGGCGCGGATGCTGGTGAGTTCGCTGAGCACCGCGATCGCGTCCTCGAGCCAGGCCGGCGTCTCGAAGTAGTCGATCTCAGGCCTGGCAAACCGGACTCCCGTGAGGACCGGCACGGTGACACCCGCGACGTTGGCGCTCTCCAGGTCGAGCGCCTCGAGGCGCACGTAGGCGCCCAGATCGGGCAGCGCCGAGAGGAGTCTCACCCAGGGGCGAAGCCGCTCAAGAAGCGCCTCCTCCTGCGTCGTGCGCTCGCGCCATGCGATCTCCGCGCGCCGCACCTCGCGCTGGAGCTGCTGCTTCTTGAGCTCCAGCGTCGGCAGAAAGCGGTGGTAACGCCGCAGCGCCTCACGCTGTGCCTTGAGCTCGTTCTTGGTCTTCTTGAGCTTGGCCATGCGTCACGTAACCGTGGGCCAGAACCGCTCGACCAGGCTGGTAGGGATGCCGGTCTCCTGCGGCGTGAAGCACGCCGCCATGATGCGCCAGCCCAGGTCCAGCGCTTCCTCGAGCGGTATGTTGACGCTCAGGTCCATCATCTGCGCCTCGAACAGGGCGCCGTACTTGAGGAGCTTCTCGTCCCAGGTGCTCATGCGGAAGCCCATCGATTGCTTCTCCAGGCTTTCTTTGAAGCCGGCGTAGAGCTGGATCATCGTGTTCATGATGGTGCGGTGGTCGTCGCGGGTACGGGCGTTGACCTGCTGCTTGAGGCGGCTCAGGGAGCCGAACGGCTCGATGCGCCCGTTGCGCAGGTACAGCTGCCCCTCGGTGATGTAGCCCGTGTTGTCGGGGATAGGGTGCGTGACGTCGTCGCCGGGCATCGTGGTGACCGCGAGCACGGTGACCGATCCCGCGCCCTCGAAGTCGACGGCTTTCTCGTAGCGCGCCGCGAGCTGGCTGTAGAGATCGCCCGGGTACCCTCGCGTCGAGGGGATCTGCTCCATCGTGATGGCCACTTCTTTGAGTGAGTCGGCGAAATTGGTCATGTCGCTGAGCAACACGAGCACGCGCTCGCCGGCGAGGGCGAACTTCTCCGCCACGGCGAGACAGGTGTCGGGCACCAGCAGGCACTCGACGACGGGGTCGGCAGCGGTGTGCACGTAGAGGATGGCGCGCGACAGCGCGCCCTGCTCCTCCAGGGTGTCGCGGAAGTACAGGTAGTCGTCGTACTTGAGGCCCATGCCGCCGAGGACGATGATGTCGACCTCGGCGTTGAGTGCGATGCGGGCGAGCAGCTGGTTGTACGGCTCGCCCGCCACCGAGAAGATCGGCAGCTTCTGCGACTCGACGAGGCTGTTGAACACGTCGATCATGGGGATGCCGGTACGGATCATGTTGCGCGGGATGATGCGCCGCGCCGGGTTGACCGGTGGCCCGACGATGGGCATGAGGCCCTCGTCGAGAAGGGGGCCGCCGTCACGTGGCACGCCGCCGCCGGTGAACACGCGCCCCAGCAGCGCCTCGGTGAACGGCGTCTCGAGCTGCTGGCCCAGAAAGCGGATCTCGGCGTCGGTGGGGATGCCGCGCGTGCCCGAGAACACCTGCATGGTGACGCGGTCGCCCTGCAGGCGGATCACCTGCGCCAGCGAGGAGAAGCCGGGGGCCTGCACGGTGGCCAGCTCGAGGTTGCCCACGCCGGTGGCCTG
>JAPLCL010000008.1 GCA_026392265.1 Actinomycetota bacterium | reverse complement strand
TGCCGTCCTTCTTGCCCGCGCGCCGCGCCTTCTCCTGCCCGGCCAGGTAGCTCAGGCCGGCGCCGAGCCGGCGCCGCTGCTTCTTCTCGCGGCGCGGCGCCCTGTCCCAGCTGTGCCAGTAGCGCCCCAGACGATCGTAGGTCCAAATGAGGAGCACCATGAGCCCGAACATCCAGGCGAGGTAGAACAGGGCGAACAGCACCCATTGCTCGGGAGAGGTGGTGTCGGGCGGTACCGTGCCGCCGGAGGGCACGCCGGGGTGCCCCAGCGTGAGCCACCCGAGGCCGAACACCACGACCGCGGGCACCGCGGCCAGCACGACCGCGGCCACGGTGACGAGGGAGGTCAGCAGGCGAGTGCGGTCCATCGCCTCAGGAGACGGGCGTGAGGAAGACGGGTGTGAGGAAGCGCGCCATGAGCACCTCGTCATGATACCGCCCGGCGCGGTCGTACTGCGCGCGGCGCAGCCCCTCGCGCACGAACCCGTGCCGTTCGTAGAAGCGGATGGCGCGCCGGTTCTCGGGGAAGACCCCGAGCGTCAGCTTGCCCACGGCGTGCGCCGCGGCCCACGTGGCGGATGTCTCGAGGAGCGCGCCGCCGACCCCGAGGCCCCGCCAGCTCTCGCCCACCGACATGCCGACCGAGGCGATGTGCCCCGAGCACGGGTGAGGCTCGGGGCGCAGGCCGAGGTTGCCGACCAGCTCGCCGTCCAGCTCCGCGGAGAGCTGCACGCAATGCGGATCGGCGAGCGCGTCTGCGATGCGCCGCCGCCAGACGCCGGCGCCGAACTGGCCGGGGATCATAAGCAGCGTCACCGTCGGCTCGGCGGCTACGGCGTCGAGCAGGCGGGCCAGCGGACGGGCGTCCCGTGCGCGTGCGTCTCGCACGCGCAGTACACGCCCGTCCGCCAGCACCGTCGCGATCTCGCCGCCCAGCTTGGCCACGCGGCGCCTCCGCCTACTTCTCGAGCGTGAGCTCGCCGCGCTCTTCGATGGCTGCCTGCGCCAAGGCGAGCCGTGCCACCGGGATACGGAACGGCGAGCAGCTCACGTAGTTCATCCCGGCGCGATGGCAGAACTTGACGCTCTCGGGGTCGCCGCCGTGCTCGCCGCAGATGCCTATCTTGAGGTCGGGCCGGGTGCTGCGTCCGCGCTCGATGCCGATCTCCACAAGCTGGCCGACGCCCTCCTGATCGAGAGTCGCGAACGGGTCGGCCGGCCAGATCTCCTTTTCCTCGGAGACGTACTGCGGGAGAAACTTGCCGGCGTCGTCGCGGCTCACGCCGAAGGTCATCTGCGTGAGGTCGTTGGTGCCGAAGCTGAAGAACTCGGCGACTTCGGCGATCTTGTCGGCGGTGAGCGCCGCCCGCGGGATCTCGATCATCGTACCGACCAGGTAGTCGACCGTCACGCCCTGCTCGGCGAAGACCTCCGCGGCCACGCGGCGCACGACTGCCGTCTGGTCCTCGAGCTCCTTCTTGACGCCGACCAGCGGGATCATGATCTCGGGGTGGACGTCGACGCCCTCTTTCTGGACGACACAGGCGGCCTCCAGGATGGCGCGCGCCTGCATGGCGGTGATCTCGGGATAGGCGATGCCCAGGCGGCAGCCGCGATGGCCGAGCATGGGGTTGCTCTCGTGCAGATCTTCGACCTTGGCCCTGACGACGTCCTCGCTGATGCCGAGGGCGGTCGCCGTCTCGCGGGTGTCGATGTCGTCGTGCGGCAGGAACTCGTGCAGCGGCGGGTCGAGCGTGCGCACGGTCACCGGGCGCTCGCCCATCACGCGGAAGATGCCGGCGAAATCGTCGCGCTGCATCGGCAGGAGCTTCGCCAGCGCCGCCTCGCGCGCCACTTTGTCGTCGGCGAGGATCATCTCGCGCACCGTCATGATGCGCTCGCCGCCGAAGAACATGTGCTCGGTGCGGCAGAGGCCGATGCCCTCGGCGCCGAAGGCGATCGCGTCGCTGCTCTGGTCAGGCTGGTCGGCGTTGGTCCGCACGCCGAGCGTGCGCGTGTTGTCGGCCCACTCCATGATCTCGGCGTAGTACCTGTACGACCCGGACTCCTCGGCCTTCATGCTCTTCTCAAGCAGCACCTGCAGCACCTCGGGCGGGCGCGTCTCGAGCTGGCCGAGGATCACCTCGCCGGTGAAGCCGTCGATGCTGATCCAGTCGCCTTCGTTGACCGTCGCGTCGTCGGCCTTAAAGGTGCGCGCCTTCATGTCGATGTCGAGGGCGCTGCAGCCTACGATGCAGACCTTGCCCATCTGCCGCGCGACGAGCGCCGCGTGGCTGGTCATGCCGCCCTGCGCCGTAAGGATGCCTTGGGCGGCATCCATGCCGCGGATATCCTTGGGGCTGGTGAAGTCGCGGACGAGCAGGACCTGCTCGCCGCGCGCGGCCCAGGCCTCGGCGTCGGCGGCGCTGAAGACGACGCGGCCGGAGGCTGCGCCGGGGCCGGCGGGCAGGCCTTTGGCCTTGATCCGGCCCTCCTCGACCGCCCTCAGCTTGTCCTCGGGGCCGAAGATCGGCCGCAGCAGCTGATTGAGCTGCTCGGGCTCGATGCGCATGAGGGCCTGGTCCGGCGTGATGAGCCCCTGGTCAGCCATGTCCACGGCGATGCGGATCGCCGCGATGCCGGTGCGCTTGCCGTTGCGCGTCTGCAGCATGAAGAGGCGGCCCTTCTCGATGGTGAACTCAAAGTCCTGCATGTCGCGCATCTCGGACTCGAGCGTCTGGCGGATCTCCATCAGCTGCGCATAGACGTCAGGCCAGACTTCCTCGAGCTCGACCGCCGGGCGCGGCGTGCGCACCCCGGCGACCACGTCTTCGCCCTGCGCGTTCACGAGGAACTCGCCGTAGAACTCGTTCTCGCCGCTGGCGGGGTTGCGCGTGAAGGCGACGCCGGTGCCGCTCTCGTCGCCGGTGTTCCCGTACACCATCGTCTGCACGTTGACCGCCGTGCCCCAGTCGTCGGGGATGCCGTACATGCGGCGGTAGGCGACGGCGCGGTCGTTTCCCCAGCTGCCGAAGACGGCGCTGATGGCGCCCCAGAGCTGCGCGCGCGGGTCGTCGGGGAAGTCGCCGCCCGTGGTGTCCTTGACCGCGGCCTTGTACTCGGCGACAAGCTGCTTGAGGTCGTCGGCGGTGAGCTCGGTGTCGAAGGCGGCGCCCTTGGCCTTCTTCATCGCCTCGAGGCGGTCCTCGAAGACGTCGCCCTCGATGTCGCCGCCCTCGTTGCAGCCGAGCACCACGTCACCGTACATGCTGACGAAGCGGCGGTAGCAGTCGTAGGCGAAGCGGGGGTTGCCGGTGGTGGCGATGACCCCTTCCACCGTGGTGTCGTTGAGGCCGAGGTTCAGGACGGTGTCCATCATGCCGGGCATGGAGGCGCGCGCCCCCGAGCGCACGCTGAGCAGCAGCGGGTCAGCGACGTCGCCGAGCTTCTTGCCGGTGTCGCCGGGCGGCACCGGCAGACCGATGCTCGTCATCTCGGCGAGGTTGGCCCCTTTGCCGCCGAGCAGGTTCTTCATGCTCTTGTCGCCCTCGTTGAACTGGTAGACCCACTTACTCGACATCAATCGCTCCTCGGGATAGGTACCTTCTTCATGCCTGCGTCAGAGGCAGGCGGCTGAATTCGCCGATGCGGCCGATCAGCGCCGTGACGGCAGCCAGCTGAGCCAGCCGGTTGCCGCGCACGGCAGCGTCGTCGGCCATGACCATCACGGCGGTGAAATAGCGGTCGACGGCCGGCCGCAGGCCGGCCGCTTCTTTGATGGCGCTCTCGAGCTCCAGGTGAGCGAGCGCGTCGAGCAGCGGCCCGCGGGCCGCCTCGCAGGCCGCGGCCAGCGCGCGCTCGGCGTCATCCTCGAACAGGGCCGGGTCGACGACGCGAGACCCGGCCGCCGCGTCTTTGGCGGCCAGCGCGGCGCAGCGGTTGTAGGCGGTCACGGCGTCTTCGAAGAAGTCGCGGCCGGCGAGGGCGGCGAAGGTGCGCGCCCGCGCCGCCAGAGCCGGCAGGTCGCCGGCCGGCGCGGCCAGCGCCGCCTCGACGCTGGAGAACGGCAGCCCCTCGTCGAGCAGCAGCACCTGGAGGCGTTCGCGCACGAACGCCGCCGTCTCGGCGACGATGACGGCGCGCCGCTCGTCGCCCAGATCATCGGCGCCCTGCAGCTCGAACTGGTCCACGGCCGAAGCCAGCAGACCGGCGAGCGGGAAGCGCAGGCCGTACTCGAGGGCGATGCGCACGATGCCCATGGCC
>JAPLCL010000399.1 GCA_026392265.1 Actinomycetota bacterium | reverse complement strand
GAACGACTTCGACTTCGGGGTCAGCGAGCGGACCGCCGTCCACAGGCCGTTCGCCAACGCTGTCCCGGCGACGTTCGCCATCGACCGCAAGGGCTGGAGCCCGTGCAAGACGGCCTGCCCGGTACACACGTCCGCGCACGGCTACGTCGCGCTGGTCGCCAAGGGCCGCTACGAGGAGGCCTGGCGAGTCGCCAGCGAGCCGAACCCGTTCCCGAGCGTCTGCGGCCGCATCTGCACCCACGTTTGCGAGACCGAGTGCACGCGCGGCAACGTGGACGACCCCATCGCCATCGCCGGCATCAAGCGTTTCGTCGCCGATCACGGCGCGCCGGCGGAGCTGCCCGCGGCGCTGCCCGTCTTCTACGACGAGCCGATCGCCATCGTCGGCGGCGGCCCCGCAGGCCTCACCGCTGCCCGCGAGCTGGCGCAGTTCGGCTACAAGGCCACCGTGTTCGAAGCCCTGCCGGTAGCCGGCGGCATGCTGCGCGTCGGCATCCCCGAGTACCGCCTGCCGCGCACCGCCCTGCAGGGCGAGGTCGACCGCATCACCGCCCTCGGCGTCGACCTCAAGACCGGTCAGCGCTGCGGCACCGATTTCACCGTCGACTCGCTGTTCAGCGACGGCTACAAGGCCGTCTTCCTCGCCACTGGCCTGCACCAGAGCAAGGACCTGCCGATCCCGGGTCTCGACCAGAAGGGCGTCCTGCGCGCCGTCGAGTTCCTACGCGCGCAGGCCCTGGGCGAGCAGGTGACCACCGGCAAGCGCGTGGTCGTCGTCGGCGGCGGCGACGTGGCCTACGACGCCGGGCGCACCGCCTTCCGCTGCGGCGCCGACGAGGTCACGCTCGCCTGCATCGAGGACGAGCGCACGGCGCCGGCCTCGACCGAGGAGATCGAAGAGGGCAAGGAAGAGCGCGTCGCCGTCGAGTACTCGCTGGTCCCCGTCGAGATCCTCGGCAGCGACGGCGTCGCCAGCGGCGTCAAGTTCCAGCGCTGCACGCTGGGCGAGCCCAACGAGCGCGGCTGGCGCCCGCCGGTACCGGTCGAGGGCGAGTACGTCGAGCTCTCCGGCGACACCGTGATCTTCGCCGTCGGCCAGGCGATCGTCGACGACTTCACGGCCGGCGCCGATGGCGTGGCCGTGGAACGCGGCCAGATCGGCGTCGATCCCGACACCATGATGACCGGCCGCCTCGGCGTCTTCGCCGGCGGCGACGCCGCCGCGATGGGGCCATGGACGGCGATCGAGGCGATCGCCGCCGGCCGCCGCGGCGCCCGCGCCATTCACAACTTCCTGCGCGGCGAGCAACTCGTGCCGGTGTGGGACTCCGAGGCAGACAAGGTCAAGATCCCGCATTCCGAGCTCGAGCCCTTTGAGCCGCAGGCCCGTCGCATTATGAAGACCCTCGACGGCGTCGCGCGCCGTACCACCTGGGAAGAGGTTCGCCTCGGCTTCAGCGAGGACGACGTCCGCGCCGAGGCCGAGCGCTGCCTGGACTGCGCCGTGTGCTCCGACTGCAAGTCGTGCGTCACGGCGTGCCCGGCCGACGCCATCGACTTCGAGCAGAAGGCCTGGGACGAGGAGATCACCGTCGGCGCCGTCATTCTGGCCACCGGCCATCAGGAGTTCGACGCCACGCGCAAGCTACCGCTCGGTTATGGACGCTTCAAGAACGTCCTGACGCAGAGCCAGCTCGCCCGGCTGCTGTCGGCCTCCGGGCCGACCGCGGGCGAGCTCAAGCGACCCTCCGACGGCGCGGTGCCGAAGCGCATCTTCATGCTCCAGTGCGTGGGCTCGCGCGACTGCACCAGCAGCGGCAACGAGCACTGCTCGGCGATCTGCTGCCTGTTCGCCACGCTGCACAGCTCGCTGATCAAACAGCACCATCCGGACGCCGAGATCACCATCGGCTACACCGACATGCGCACGCCGGGAAAGGCCCACGAGGAGTACTACCGCCTTGTGCAGGAACGCGGCGTACGCTACGTACGCGGCCGCGTCGGCGAGATCCTCGAGGAGAAGGACGGCAGCCTCACGGTCCGCATGGAGAACACGATGACCGGCAGCAAGAGCGAGGAGCTCTACGACCTCGTCGTCCTCTCCGCCGGCCTCGAAGGCTCGAAGGGCACCCAGGACATCGCCCGCGTGGCCGGCGTGCAGACCGCGGCCGCCGGCTTCATCCGCGAGTTCCACCCGAAGCTCGCCCCGGTCGATACGCAGCGCACCGGGATGTTCCTCTGCGGCACCGCCCAGGGCCCCAAGAGCATCCCCGACTCGATCGCCCAGGCCAAGGCGGCGGCGGCCCGTGCCATGAGTATGCTCAGCACGGGCTTCGCGATGACGCCCGCCCAAGTAGCGGCCAGCGATACCTCAGTCTGCATCGGCTGCGGCGTCTGCGAAGCATCGTGTCCGCAGACGGCGATCATGCTGACGCTTGGCGCCGACGCCCACTCCGTGGTCGACCCCAACATCTGCCGCGGCTGCGGCATCTGCGCCGCCGAGTGCCCAACCGGGGCGATCCAGCTCGGCGGCTTCAGTGACGACGAGGTCCTGGCGGAGGTCACGGTCTGATGGCCGGCGCCACCGGCACAGCGGCCGCCAGCGCGACCGGCGGCGCCCTCGCCGCGACCGACGACCGCAGGATCGTCGCCTTCTGCTGCCGCGAGTGCGCCTACGCGGCGGCCGACGCGAGCGCCAACGCGCGCACGCCGCTG
>JAPLCL010000018.1 GCA_026392265.1 Actinomycetota bacterium | reverse complement strand
CCCCGACGGCACGTGCCCCGACCACGGCATCAAGCCGGTCTGGCTGGAGGAGGAGAACTACTACTTCCTGCTCAGCAGGTATCAGGGCCGGCTCAGCGAGCTCTTTCGCGCCAACCCCGACTTCGTGAAGCCCAGGTCGCGGTACAACGAGGCCCTGTCGTTCATCGAGCAGGGCCTCGACGACATCAGTATCAGCCGCTCCAGCATCACCTGGGGCGTGCCCGTGCCGTGGGACCCGGAACAGGTCATCTACGTGTGGGTCGACGCGCTCATCAACTACCTGTCGGCGCTCACCTATGCGCGCCCCGACGAGGATCTTGTCGACCGCTACTGGCCGGTGGTGCACCACCTGCTCGCCAAGGACATCCTCAAGTTCCATGCCGTGATCTGGCCGGCGCTGCTCCTGAGCGCCGGCTACTCCCTGCCCGTCGGGGAGTTCATCCACGGCTACCTGCTCATGGGCGGCGAGAAGATGAGCAAGACGCGCGGCAACGTGCTCGATCCGTTCGCCGTCATGGACCAGTACGGCATCGATCCGCTCAGGTTCTACCTCATGCGCGAGGTCGCGCTGGGCCAGGACGGGGTGATAAGCCTCGAGGGCTTCGAGGGCCGCTACAACAGCGAGCTCGCCAACGAGCTCGGCAACCTCGTGAGCCGCAGCGTGAGCATGATCGTCAAGTACCGCGACGGGAACATCCCGGCGGCGCCGGCGGGCGAAGTGCTGCAGGACGTGGCGGCCGAAGGCGAGGCGATGGTGCGCGCCGCAGGCGCGCAGTACGACGCCGTCGCGGTCACGGCCGCCATAGAGTCCGTGTGGGAGTACGTGCGGCGCCTCAACCGGCTGGTGGAGGAAGAGGCGCCGTGGAAGCTGACCAGGGACGAGGCGCAAGCCGGCCGCCTCGACATGGTACTCCATGGGCTGGCGGCCGGCCTGCGCCTCGTGGCGCTGGCCATCTATCCGGTGATCCCCGGCACGGCCGAGGAGATCCTGCGGCGCCTCGGCCAGGCACACGGCACTGCCGACCTGCTGCTCGAGAAAGCGGCCTGGAGCGGCCTTAGCAGGCGCGTGAGGCCGGCGTGGACAACATCGTCAGCATCGGTATCGACGTCGCCAGCTCGAAGCTCGCGATCGGCTTCGCCGAGCGTTTCGAGGGCGTCTACGCGACCGTCGCCCTGCATCCGCACGACGCCAGCAGCCTCGACGACGCGCTGCTCGGCGAGCTCGAGGAGCTCGCCGCCCATCCGCGCGTCGTCGCCGTGGGCGAGTGCGGCCTCGACTTCTTCCGCGACCTGTCGCCACGCGACGCCCAGCGCCGTGCCTTCAGTGCCCAGATCGAGCTGGCCCGCCGCGCCGGCCTGCCACTCATCGTCCACGTGCGCGAGGCAGGGGAAGAGGCCATGGCGCAGCTCGCCGAAGAGGCCGCCGACCTGACGGTCGTGATGCACTGCTTCTCCCTGCCGCGGTACGTGGACGAGTGCAACGCGCGCGGCTACTACGCGAGCTTCGCCGGCAACGTCACCTACAAGAACGCCGGCGATCTGCGCGCCGCCGCGGCGCGCGTCCGCGACGACCGCCTCATGGTAGAGACCGACGCGCCGTTCCTCAGCCCGATGCCCAACCGCGGCAACAGCAACCTGCCGGCCTGGGTCGTGCACACGGCTGCCGTGGTCGGCGAGGCGCGCGGCTGGGACGCGGCGCGCGTCGCCGCGGTCACGACGGCCAACACGCGCCATGCCTTCGGGCTCCCGGAAGGCGGGTGAAGATGGCCGGACGTCCCCCAAGCGGCGCACGGAGGCCGGGCGCCTCCCGTGGAGACGGGCAGGCCGCGGGCGACCGCGCTCGCCCCCCGCGGCCGCACGCCCTGCACCGCTACGGCCAGAACCATCTCGTCGACGGCAACATCCTGCGCCTCATCGTGAAACAGGCGGCAGTGGGCCCCGACGACGTGGTCCTGGAGGTCGGGGCCGCCGACGGCCAGCTCACGCGGCCGCTCCTCGAACGCGCGCGTCTGGTGCACGTGTTCGAGATCGACCATCGCTACGCTTCCCGGCTGACCAAACTTGCCGCAGAGCATCCCAACTTGCTGGTGCACTCCGGAGACGCTCTCAAACAGGACCTCGCGACGCTCGACCCGCCGCCGACGACGCTGGTCGCCAACCTCGCCTACAACATCGCCATCCCGCTGATCATGACGACGATCGCCGAGCTCCCGCAGCTGTCTCGCTGGGCGGTGATGGTGCAGAAGGAACTGGGCGAGCGCCTGTTCGCGGTGCCCTCGACGAAGGCCTATTCGGCCGTCTCGGTGCTGACTCAGCTCGCCTGCCGTCGTGAGGCCGTCCGCGCGGTGCCGCCGGCCGCCTTCCGCCCGCAGCCGCGCGTGGATTCCAGCTTCATCACCTTTCTCCGGCGAGCGGCCGCGGCGCCGGGGACGGCCACGGCGGCCGGCGCAGCGCCGCCGCTCACCGGCGCCGAGTACGCAGCCATGGACCAGCTCGTGCGCCGCGCCTTCGGCCAGCGGCGCAAAGTGCTCACCAACACGCTGGCGGGCGGAGCGCGCGCCGGAGTGACGTTGTCGCGCGACGATGTGTCGAGCGCGCTAGAAGAGCTTGGGCTGAGCTCTGCGGCGCGCCCCGAAGAGCTCGCGCCGCCGCAGTGGGTGGCGCTGGCGCAGGCGTTGCGGTGGCCCACCGGCGAGACGGAGGTCGACGAGCAGCGATGAGGACGACGGATCGCACGGAAGTCATGGCCCCGGCCAAGCTCAACCTGGCGCTGCTCGTCGGGCCGGTGCGCCCCGACGGCTTTCACGAGATCGCCTCGCTGATGGTCCCGGTGACGCTGGCCGATCGCGTGGTCGTGGAGCGCACGCCGGGAACCGGGCTGGACGTCGTCTGCGACGTGGCGCCCGGCGAGCAGAATCTCGCCGCCAAGCTGGTGCGCGAGCTGGAGGCGCGCCTGGAACGCACCTTCGAGGTGCGCGTCACCATCGAGAAGCACGTGCCGCACGGCGGCGGTCTCGGCGGCGGCAGCTCCGACGCCGCCGCCACGCTGATTGCCCTCGAGCGGCTGTTCGCGCTCGAGTTGTCGGCGCGTCTGCGCCACGACGTGGCCGCGGCCGTGGGCTCCGACGTCCCCTTCTTTCTCTGGCCTGGTCCGCAACTCGTGATGGGCAGGGGTCTGCTGCTCAAGGAGGTCGCGCTGCCCGACCTGCATCTGGTGATCGCCGTCCCCGACCTCGCGCTCAGCACGGCGGCCGTGTATCGCTGGCGCGACGAAGACGTGGAGACGACGATCAAGGGATTCGTGCCGCAGGCGCGCGCGCTTTCGGCACGCGTGCAGGCGGCGCAGACGGTCGAGGACATCGCCGTCCTCGTTCGCAACGATCTCGAGGCGAGCGTGACCGTGCGGCGACCGGAGGTAGCCGAGCTGCGCGATCGCCTGTCTGCCGCGGGCGCGCTGGCCGCGGCCATGACCGGTAGCGGCGCCGCAGTGTTCGGTCTCTTCGCTCACGAGGAGGCGGCAAGCAGGGCGCGGGCGGCGCTAGCGCCCTCCCGTGCCTGGTGCGTCAGCGATCTGCAGCCGGCCGCGCCACGGCGCCCGCGCCCGGAGTGATACAATACTTTGCCGCGTTGCGGCGGGCGGCGCGGCGCCCTGCGGCGCCCCGGCCGTCCGGCGCTGGGGCGTAGCCAAGCGGTAAGGCACCGGGTTTTGGTCCCGGCATCCGGAGGTTCGAATCCTCCCGCCCCAGCCAGTTGCCAGACGCGCGGACGGCAGCGCGACCACCACTCCCGTCAGGTGAGCCATATGACCGACAGACCCACAGTCAAGCGCCCGCCGCTGGCCGTCGTGATCCTCGCGGCCGGCCTGGGCACGCGCATGAAGTCCGACGTCCCCAAAGTGCTGCACGAGGTGTGCGGCCGGCCCATGCTCGCCTATGTCATCGACGCCGCGCTCAGCATCTCGCCGGAGCGCATCGTCGTGGTCACGGGCCCCGATCAGGACCAGATCTCCGAGATCCTTCCCGTGGGCTGCGAGCGCGCCCTGCAGGAGGAGCGAAACGGCACCGGCGACGCCGTGCGCGCCGGCCTCGAGCCGCTGGCCGGCTTCGAGGGGCACGTGATGGTGCTGTACGGCGACGTGCCGCTGGTGCACGGCGACTTCGTCGCCGGCCTCTTCCGGCGGCATCTCGAGGCCGACGCCGCGGCCACGCTCACTACCGTACGTCTCGTCGATCCCGCTCACTATGGGCGCATCGTCCGCGACGCCGACGAGCGCGTGGCGCGCATCGTCGAGTTCAAGGACGCTTCCGCGGGCGAACGCGCGATCGAAGAGATCAACGCGGGGCTCTACGTGTTCCGCAGCGACACGCTGCGCCCGGCGCTGGCGCGGCTGGCCGGCGACAACTCGCAGGGCGAGCTGTACCTCACCGACGTCGTGCACCTGCTCATCGACGCCGAGCACACCGTCGCCGCCTTCGAGAGCGAGGACGAGGAGATGTGCATGGGCGTCAACTCGCGCGTCGAGCTGGCCCTGGTCAACGCCGCCATGCGCTGGCGGCTGCTGGAGCGTCTCATGCTCGCCGGCGTCACCGTCGAGGACCCCGACACGACATTCGTGGACTGGGGCGTCGAGGTCGGGCGCGACACGTTCATCCGCGCCAACACGCACCTGCTCGGGCGCACCACCGTGGGCGCCGCCAGCGAGATCGGCCCCGGCACGTTCCTCAGCGACGCCTTCGTCGGCGATCGCGCCCGCGTGATCAGCTCGCACCTCTCCGAATGCGTGATCAGCTCGGGCTGCAGCGTCGGCCCGTTCGCGTACATCCGCCCCAATACCGTGCTGGCCGAGGGCGCCAAGGCCGGTACTTTCGTCGAGATCAAGAACAGCCGTATCGGCGAGGGCAGCAAGGTGCCTCATCTCAGCTACGTGGGCGACGCTATCGTGGGGCGTGGCAGCAACATCGCCGCCGGCAACATCACGGCCAACTACGACGGCTACGACAAGCACGTCACGACCATCGGCGACAACGTGCGCACCGGCAGCGACACCACCATCGTAGCGCCGGTCACCATCGGCGACGGCGCCTTCACCGCCGCCGGGTCGGTGATCACCCGTGACGTGCCGCCGGGCGCCCTGGGCGTGTCGCGCGGCAAGCAGGAGAACATCGACGGTTATGCAGAGCGCCGCGCCGCGCGGCGGCTCAGAGAACAGGCGGAAGAGGACGCCAGCTGAGCCCTTCGGGCCGGGCGTTCCCCGTCTGGTACAATCTCGTTTCGGCCGGAAGCCCATCAAGGAAGGGGACGTGGTGGCTGATACTTCCTGCTGTGTGACCTCCTCGCAGAAGCGCCTCATGGTCTTCTCGGGACGCAGCAACCCCGTGCTCGGCGAGAAGATCGCCGAGAAGCTGGGCATCAACCTGGGCGGCGTACTGCTCAGGACCTTTGCCAACGGCGAGATCTACGCGCGCTACGACGAGAGCATCCGGGGGGCCGACGCCTTCATCGTGCAGTCGCCCAAGGATCGGCTCAACGACGAGGTCATGGAGCTGCTCATCATGATCCAGGCGGCGCGGCTCGCTTCGGCGCGACGTATCACCGCGGTCATGCCGTACTACCCGTACTCACGGCAGGACAAAAAGAGCGCCGCTCGCGAGCCCATCACCGCCCGCCTCGTCGCCACCTTGCTCGAGGCCGCGGGTGTCGATCGCGTGCTCTCCATGGACCTGCATCAAGGCCAGATCCAAGGCTTCTTCGAGATCCCCGTCGACCATATGACGGCGGTGCCCATGCTGGCCGATTACTTTCGCTACAAGGATTTCGGCGACACGCCGCTCGTGGCCGTCTCGGCCGACGCCGGCGGCGTCAAGCTCGCCAAGCGCTTCATTAGCAGGCTGGCCGGCACCGGCCTCGCGGTGCTCACCAAGATGCGCCCCGAGCACAACCGCGCTGAGACCATGCACTTCATCGGCGACGTGCGCGACAAGATCGCCGTCATCGTCGACGACATGATCGACACGGCGGGGTCCCTCACCACCGCCGTCGACACGCTCTACGAGAACGGCGCCAAAGAGGTCTACGTGACAGCCACCCACGGCGTCTTCAGCGGGCCCGCCTTCGAGCGCATCCGCGAGTCGTCGGTCAAAGAGGTCGTGGTCACCGATACGCTGCACTTGGAGGTCGGCCCCGAGGACACGAAGGTGAAGGTCCTCAGCGTCGCCGATATCCTTGCCCGCACCATCCAGAACGTGTTCGAGGACGAGTCGGTGAGCGAGCTGTTCGCCGGCGAGAATCAGCTTTTCTAGCAGGAGACGACCAATGGACAAAGTCAGCATCGTCGTGCAACCGCGCGATGTCACCGGCAGCCGCGCCGCGCGGCGTCTGCGCAAGGCCGGCCTCATCCCCGGCGTGTTGTACGGCCACGGCAAAGAGGCGACCATGTTCGCCGTCGACCCGCACGTGATGCGTGCCGCTCTCTCCACGGGCGCCGGCACGCACGCCGTCCTCGAGATCACCGTGGAGGGCCACAAGCGTGCCCACCACGCCATCATCAAGGACATGGAGCTTGACCCCGTCAAGAGCACCCTCACGCACCTCGACCTCCAGGAGATCCGTCTCGACGAGACCATCGAGACCACAGTGGCCGTGAGCTTCGAGGGCGAGGCCAGGGGCGTCAAGGAGGGTGGCATGCTCGACGAGTCCACCCGCGAAGTCACCGTCAGGGGCCTCGTCACGGCTATCCCCGAGCACCTCGTGCTCGACATCAGCGACATGGACATCAACGACACCGCCAAGGTCGGCGACCTGGTCGTGCCGGAAGGCCTCGAGCTTGTCGACGACCCCGAGCAGGTGCTGTGCTCGGTGCTGCCGCCGCGCAAGGTCGAAGAAGAGGCCGAGGAAGGCGCCGTGGAAGCCGCGGAAGGCGCTCCCGAGGGCGAGCCCGAGATCGTCGGCAAGGGCGACAAGGAGGAGGCCGGCTGACCGCCGCCTCACGGCGGGCCGCCTGACCAGCAGGTATCGTGGCCATCTTCCGCCTGCAGCACAACGTGGAGTATCTTGTCGTCGGCCTGGGGAATCCCGGGCCGACGTACGAGGGCACCCGCCACAACATCGGCTACCAGGTGGTCGAGGAGCTGGCGCGTCGCCACGGGTTCCCGCGGGCGAAGCGCGGCTTCGACGGCCGCTGCGCCGAAGGCGCGATCGGCGGCCGTTCAGTCCTCTTGCTGCAGCCCACGACGTTCATGAATCTCTCGGGCCGCAGCGTGGCCGCCGCCGTCGGCACCCTCAAGCTGCCGCTCGCGCGGGTGCTGGTCGTGCACGACCACATCGACCTGCCGTTCGGTCGCCTGCGGCTCATGGAGGGCGGCGGCAGCGGCGGTCACAACGGTCTCAAGAGCATCACCGGGCTGCTGGGGCCGGGCTACGTGCGCCTGCGCGTGGGGGTGGAGCGGCCGGCGAGCTCCGACCCGGATGTCGTCGCCGACTACGTCCTCAGCCGGTTCGTCGAGAGCAAGGCAGAGGTGGCCGACCTTGTGGGCGCCTCGGCCGACGCCGTGGAGCTATGGCTGTACGACGGCCTGGAGGTAGCGGCCAACCGGGTTAACGGCCTCGAGCGCTGACATCGGGTGCTGGCGCAGCGTCGGGGTCACGCGGATCTGCCGCGCCCCCGATAGGCTGGCGGATGCCAACATCTCCACGATGTCGTCCTGCGCCGCGGTAGCGTTGAACCAGTTCACCGAGCTTCCGTTGACGAGGATCGCGTACCCCACCAGCCGGTCGTTGGCGCTCGTCACATACCCCGAAAGGCAGACGGCGATGTTGAGCGTGCCCGTCTTGCCATGCGCGTTGCCGGCCGCCGCCGAGCCGCGCATGCGGTGCTCCAGCGTCCCGTCGACCCCGGCGATCGCCAGCGCGTCGTAGAAGACGTCGTAGCTCGGCGTCTGTCGGGCTGCGCCGCTGATACGCACCAGGTCTCTGGCGGTGAGCCGGTTGGCGTAGCTCAGGCCGGAGCCGTCGAGCAGACGATAAGAAGCCGGATCGAGCCCGATGGCGGCGAGGACGGCGCGCGACACGTTGAGCCCGGCCTGCGTGCTTCCCTCCTCGTAGAAGTCCTTGCCGAGCCCTTTGAGCAGGATCTCGGCGAAGAAGTTGTCGCTCTCCTTGTTCATGCGCTTGAGCAGCACTCTGAGCGGCGCCGAGAACTGCTGTTTCAGGAGCCGGGCGGTCGCGGGGACCTTGCCTGCCCCGGGCTTGCCGGTGACCTTGATGCCCTTGGCGCGCAAGGCCTCGGTGAGGAGCTTGGCCGCGTAGGTGGCCGGGTCTTTCACGCGGTTGCCGTCGTCGAGACCCTCGTTGCCGGAGAGCGCCGACAGCCGCCCGCTCTCGAGCTGCAGGCTCGATTGCCACGACGGGCCGATGCGTTTCTTGTCGAACCAGCTGTCGTCGCCCAGCACGCGGCCCTTGACCTTGCGGACCTGGAGCGTGCGCAGGCGCTTCGCGAACGACTCGAACGAAGCCGTGGTGAGATGCAGCACCTGCCGCTGGTAGGAGAGCGTGGACAGGCTCGGGTCGCCGAAGCCTTTGAGGTAGAGGTCGCCGTAGAGGACGCCGCCGTAGACCGGCACGTCGGGCCCGTAGAGCTCGGTCTTGAAGCGATGCTCTGGTCCCCAGCTGTCCAGGGCCGAGGAGGTGGTCACCAGCTTCATGTTGGAGGCGGGGGCGAGGCGCGTGTCGGCGTGGCTGGCGAAGACCTGCCGGGCGGCGTCGAAGTCCCAGACGTACACTCCGGTGCTGCTCCCGGCGACGCTGTGCTTCTGCAGGATCGAGGTGATGCGCGAGGAGACGCCGGCAGCGGCCGGCGCCGGTCGCAGGCCGCTGCCCGCCGCGGCCAGCGCGACGAAGAAGAGCACCGCGACCGCGAACCGCCGCTTCAGTGTGAGCCTCCCATCCCGGCGCCCATCCTACGACGAGTCGCGACCCGGACGGAAGCGCGGGCGACCCGCCGGCAGCCGCGCGCAGGTGGCCGGGCTTGACTCGCGGGCCGTGGGCGGCGATAAAAAGAGGCATGGATGGTCTGCCCCACGCGTATGCGACGCTTCGCCGGCTGGTGGTCGCGCTGGTCGTGGCGCTTTGCGTCGCGCTTCCCGGCGCCGCCCCGGTCGGGGCATCCCGGAGCGATACCGGGCCTGCCGGCATCATGCCCTGGGAGACCGCGAGCCCTTACCCCGCGTACTACGACCTCCGCGACCACGGCAAGGTCACCCCGGTGCGCTCTCAGGAAGCCTACAGCACCTGCTGGATCCACTCTGCCATGGCCTCGCTCGAGTCCTGCCTTCTCCCCGGCGCGCTGTTCGACTTCTCCGAGAACAACCTCGCCGACCATATGGGCTCGGTCCTCGACTTCGAGGGGCGATCCGACGCGCTCCTGTCGACGGCCTACTTCGCGCGCTGGGACGGCCCGGTGCTGGAGCGCGACGACCCGTATCCGCGCAAGGGCCGGTCGCCGGAGGGGCTCCGGCCGCTGCGGCACGTGCAGGAAGTGCTCTACCTGCCGGATCGCACGTCACCGCTCGACAACGACGCGCTCAAGTGGGCTGTGAGCACCTACGGAGCAGTGGACACGGCGATGGCCTTCGAGGCCGGCTTCAACAACAGCGCCACCAACGCCTACTGCTCCACGAAGGCTGGTCTCGTGCTCGATCATCGTGTGACCTGCGTAGGCTGGGACGACGGCTTTCCCGCGTCGCGGTTCAAGGAGACGCCTCCCGGCGACGGCGCCTTCCTCATCAAGAACAGCTGGGGCACCGACTGGGGCGATGCCGGCTACTTCTGGATCTCCTACTACGACGCCAACTACGGGCAGGAAATGGCGGTGTTCAGCGGCGCCGAGAGCGTGAGCAACTACGACGCTATCTATCAATACGATGCCCTCGGGTGGTCTCGCAGCCTCGGGACCGGCTCGGACACCGCCTGGTTCGCCAGCCGCTTCCACTGCGCCGGGAGCGGCACCATACGCGCCGTGAGCTTCTATACGGCGGCGATGGGCAGTTCCTACGAAGTGCGCGTCGCCGGCCACGTCGCGGATGTCGGCGCCGCCCCGGTGGTGGCCGCCGGCGCCATCACTCTTGCCGGCTACCACACAGTGCGGCTCGAGACCCCGGTGGCCGTCACGAACGGCGACGTCTTCGTGGTCGCCGTCAGGCTCACGTCGCCGGGTCGGGACGACCCGATCCCGCTCGAAGCCAGAGCGGGGCTCATCTCTCCGTGGGCGGCTCGCGGCCAGTCCTACATCAGCAGTGACGGCGCGTCGTGGGACGACCTGGTCACGCTCACGGGCTTCGCCGACGCCGACGTCTGCCTCAAGGCCTTCGTCGGCGCTTCGTCAGGTCGCGACGTGGGCGCCCCAAAAGCCCGCGTGTGGAGCGCGCAGGCCCGGGTGCGCGGCACGGTACAGGTACGCTATGGACTCAGCGACCCCGCCTTCTCGTGCGCCAGCGCGGTGCTCACCATCGCGCTGCTGAGGGCGGACGGCAAGGTGCTGGCGCGCACGCGAGTCCCCGCCCTTCAGGTCGGCGAGCAGGGAGTGTGGAGCTTCCCGAGCCACCTGCAGGCGGGCAAGTACACGCTGGTCGCACGGGCCTTTGACGTCGCCGGTAACAAACAGGGCGGAGCGACTCGCGCCTCGCTGCGCGTCGCGGCGAGTAAGGCGCCGGCCGGCCTGCCCGTCAGGCGCTAGGCCGGCTCTCAGGCGCCGGCGGCTCTGCCGCCGGCGTTCGGGTACAATCTCGGGCGGTCGCCCCGTCGCCAACGAGCTGGGGGACCGGCTCGGATGTCGAAGACCAGGCGCACGGGGCTTTCGGCATGCGCGAAAGGACCCTGTGTTCGTCGAGTATCTGATGCACAGCGAGGCGTTCGAGAAGGCCGCGCCGCGGCTCCGCCGCGGCGCGGGGGCCTACGCCCCGAGCTTCTATGCGCCCTACGTGCTGGCCACGGCGCTTCGCGCCGCCGGCGACGGGGGGCGCCTCGTCGTGGCTCCCGACGGCGAGGCGGCCACTCGCTTGGCCGCCGACCTCTCACTTTACCTCGATCGGGACGTGCCGGTGCTGCCGGCGCGCGGCGTGCTGTACGGCGCCGACGTGGCGCCGGCCGCGCACGTCGTGGGCGAGCGCCAGCAGGCGCTCGCCGCCCTGGCCGGCGGCGGCGTGGTCGTCGCGGAGGCCGTGGCTCTGCTCGAGCGCTTCCTGCCGCTCGAGCTACAACCGCGGCCACTCGAACTGGCGCCCGGCGACGAGGTCTCGTTCGACGCTGTGGTCGCCCATCTCGCGACGCTGGGCTACGAGCGCGTCGAGCAGGTGCGGGCGCGTGGCGAGTACGCCGTGCGCGG
>JAPLCL010000273.1 GCA_026392265.1 Actinomycetota bacterium | reverse complement strand
GCGAGAGCGAGCGCGCCTATCGACTCGAGCCCGATGCGCTGCGGCAGCTCGACGAGCTCGTCGAGACGGCGCGTTGGGAGCGGGAGGGAGTCTAGAACAGACATGAGCACCGACCTCATCCGGGCGCTCCAGGGTGCCCTCCCGAAGGGCCGGGTGCTGGCCAAGGCCTCGGAGCTGCTCTGCTACGCCTACGATGCCACCGCCGACGATGCGGGGCGGGTCCCCGACGTCGTCGTGCTCCCCGCCTCGACCGACGAGGTCGCGCGTGTCGTGCGCATCGCCCGCGACGCCGGGGCGCCGGTCTATCCGCGCGGCGCCGGCACGAGCCTGAGCGGCGGCGCGATCCCCGCGCGTGGGGGCATCGTCCTCAGCACCGCCACGATGGACGCGGTGCTCGAGCTCGATGTCGCGAATCAGTGTGCGGTCGTCCAGCCGGGGGTCGTCATCCAGCGTCTCAACGACCTGGCCGCCAAGCACGGCCTCATGTATCCGCCCGACCCTGGGTCGGTGGCGGTCGCGACCATGGGTGGGAGCATCGCCGAGTGCGCCGGCGGTCTTCGCGGCCTCAAGTACGGCGTCACCAAGCACTACGTCACGGGCCTCCAAGTGGTGCTGGCCGACGGCCAGGTGGTGCGCCTGGGTGGCAAGTCGACGAAGAACGTGACCGGCTATGACCTGGTCGGCCTCTTCGTCGGATCAGAGGGCACGCTGGGCGTGATCACTGAGGCGACCGTGCGCCTGATGCCGGCGCCGGAGGCGCGCGCGACGATGACGGCAGTGTTCGCGCGGAGCGGCGACGCCTCGCGCACGGTCGCCGCGATCATGGCCGGCAAGGTCATCCCGGCGACGCTCGAGTACATGGACGCCACGACGCTCCGGCTCGTCGAAGAGTATCTGCACGCCGGCTTGCCGGTCAAAGCGGCGGCGCTGCTGCTCATCGAGGTCGACGGCCCGCCCGAGGCCGTCGCTCGCGAGGCGGACTTCGTGGAGCGCGTCTGCGGTGAGCACGGCGGCGAGGTCGAGCGCGCCGCGGACGACGAGGCGCGCGAGCGCCTCTGGGCGGCCCGCAGGGCCGCCTATCCGGCGCTCGCGCGCCAGAGCCGCGGCACGATCGTCGAAGACGCCACCGTGCCGCGCAGTCGCGTGCCCGAGATGCTCGCCGCGATCGAGGACATCGCCCGGCGTTACGACCTGACGATCGCCACTGTCGGCCACGCCGGCGACGGCAACCTCCACCCGACCGTCCTCACTGACCCCGACGACGCCGACCTGATGCAGCGCGCCCACGCCGCCGTTGCCGAGATCTTCCGTGCGGCGCTCGACCTGGGGGGCACGCTCAGCGGCGAGCACGGCATCGGCTCGGCCAAAGCGCCGTATCTGGGCTGGGCGCTGGGCGAGGGCGGCATGGACCTGACGCGCCGCATCAAGGCCGCCCTTGACCCGCAGAACATCCTCAATCCGGGCAAGTTCACCGAGTGAGTGCCAACCGACCGCCGGACGAGCTGGCGACCATCCGTGCGGTCGCCGAGGCGGTCGCGATCTGTAACCGCTGCGGCAACTGCCAAGCCGTGTGCCCGGTGTACGCGGAGACCCGCACCGAGCCCGGAGTGGCACGCGGCAAGGTGCAGCTCGCGGCGGCCATCCTCAGCGGCGACCTTTCGGTGGACGCTCACGCCGCCGCCGCGTTTGCGACCTGCACCACGTGTATGGCGTGCGAAGAGTCGTGCCCATCCGGCGTGCCGGTCGTCGATATCGTGAACGCCGCCCGTGCTCAGATCGTCGAGACGCAGGGCCTGCCGTGGGTGAAGCGCGTGGTGTTCGGCGGCGTGAAGCGGCCGGGTGTGCTGCGCGCGGCCGCCGAGGCCGCCGCCCGTCTGCAGGGCGCCGCGTTCAAGCCAGCGAGCGACCGCGAGCTGCGGCGCATGCGCTTCCCGTACGGCTTGGCGGCCAGGCGCGCCTACCCTCCTCTGGCCGCGCGACCGTTCGCGCATCCGGGCCCGCGGCGGAAGGCCGGTGCGGGGCCGCGCGTGCTGCTCTTTCCGGGTTGCATGGTCACGTACGTGTATCCGGGCATCGGCGACGCCTCCGTCGAGGTGCTGGAGCGGGCGGGCGTCGACGTCGTCACCCCGCCCGAGGCGGCTTGCTGCGGCGTGCCGCTTGAGGCGCATGGCGATCTGGCGGGCGCGACCGAGCTCGCGCGGCTCCAGCTCGACCAGCTCGAAGACCTCGAGTTCGACGCGCTCGTGGCCGCCTGCCCGACCTGCACGAGCTCGTTCGTCCATCGGTATCCGCGGCTGCTCGCCGCTGAGCCGCGGTACGCCGCGCGGGCGCAGCTGCTCGCGGCGCGCAGCTACGACATCACGAGCTACCTG
>JAPLCL010000051.1 GCA_026392265.1 Actinomycetota bacterium | reverse complement strand
CGCACGGTAGGATGCGGCGGATATGGATGAACCCGCGCCCATCGAGACCACGACCCCCACAGAGTCGGCCGTGTCCCACTGGCTCCCCGGGGTGGCCACGCTCCGTGGGTACCGCCGCCGTGACCTGCGCGGCGACCTCGTCGCCGGCCTCGCGGTCACGGCGCTTCTGGTGCCGCAGGGCATGGCCTACGCCGAGCTCGCCGGGCTGCCCGCGGTCACCGGCCTCTACACGACGGTCATGGCATTGCTTGCCTACGCGGTGTTCGGCCCTTCGCGCATCCTCATCCTGGGCCCCGACTCCGCCCTGGCACCGCTGATACTGGCAACGATCCTCCCGCTGATCGGCGCCGGCGGCGATCCCGCCAAAGCCATCGCCTTGGCCTCGGCGATGGCCGTGATCATGGGCATCATCTGCGTGGTCGCCGGGCTGGCCCATCTCGGCGTGATCACCGAGCTGCTCTCCAAGCCGCTGCGCGTCGGCTATCTCAACGGCGTCGCCGTGGTGGTGGTCGTGAGCCAGCTCCCCAAGCTGTTCGGCTTCAGCGTCAGCGCCGAGAGCACGCCGGCGCGCCTCAAGGAGTTCGTCGTCGGAGTCGCCGACGGGCGCACGAACGCGGCCGCCCTAGCGATCGGGCTGGCATGCCTCGTGCTCCTCTTTGGCTTCAAAGCTCTGGCCCCCAAGGTACCCGCCGTCCTTTTCGCAGTCGTCGGCGCCACGCTGGCGGTGGTCGCGTTCGATCTCGTCGCGCACGGCGTGACGGTCGTCGGGGCGGTGCCGAAGGGCTTCCCGGCCCCTGCTCTTCCCGCCTTCGACCTGGGCGACATCGGCCGTCTCACCCTGGCGGCGTTCGGTATGGCGTTCATCACGCTCGCCGATACATCGGCGCTCTCGCGTACCTTCGCCCTCAAGTACGGTCGTAAGGTCGACCCCGACCAGGAGATCGTCGCCCTGGGCGCCGCGAACCTCGCAGCGGGCTTCTTTCAGGGCTTCCCCGTGAGCGGCAGCGCCTCGCGCACGGCCGTAGCCGAAGCGGCCGGCGGCAAGAGCCAGGCTGTGGGTCTGGTCGGCGCCCTCAGCATCATCCTGCTGCTGCTCTTCGCCGGAGGGCTGACCACGTACCTGCCGCAGGCGTCGCTGGCGGCGATCGTCATCGTCGCAGGCACATCGCTTTTCGACCTGGCCACGATGCGCTGGCTGTGGCGCGTGCGCCGCTCCGAGCTCGTGCTCTGCCTCGCGGCGCTCCTCGGCGTGGCGATCGTAGGCGTGCTGCAGGGCATCGTGATCGCCATCGTGCTCTCGCTGCTCGCGTTCCTGCAGCGGGTGTGGCGGCCTTACGACGCGACCCTCGGTCGCGTCCCGGGCCGCCACGGCTACCACGACGTGGAGCGCCATCCCGAAGCCCGCCAGGTGCCGGGGATGGTCATCTTCCGCTTCGACGCGCCGCTGTTCTTCGCCAACGCCGAGCATTTTTCGCGCTGTGTGAAGAAGCATGCCGCCGAGCGCGGCGAGCCCGTGCGTCACGTCATCATCGCCGGCGAGCCCATCAACGTTCGCGGAACTCAAGGGGCCGGTCAAGGATCGGCTGCGCAGCTACGGAGTGTACAAGGAGATCGGCCGCAAGAACTTCTTTTCCACCGTCGGCCACGCGGTCACCGAGTACCTCGAAGAAGCCGGCGTCGACGCGCTAGAATGGGTCGACGACTACGACGGCACGGAGACCACGCCGAAGGGCTGAGGGCGGACGCCGAGGTCCTGGCAGGCTACCGGCGCCGCGGCACCCGTCGGCTCGGCGGCGCCACGCGCGTGTCGCCTCTCGGGCTGGCAAGCCGGCGCTCGAGGTCGATGAAGGCATCGATCAGCTCGCGCGCCTCGAAGGCCCGGTTGCGCCGCCCCATGGTGACTTGCATCAGCACCCCGGCTTGGCTCAGCCGGGCGATCGCCTCGTTCGTCGCGCGCAGGCTGCGGGAGACGAGGTCGGCGGCGCTACGGACCGTGAGGATCGGCACGCCGGGAAGCGCGTGCAGCAGCAGGTCGGTGGCCGACTCGGCGCGCACCCCGCCGAGTCGCTCGCGCCAGGCTGCCTGGAGTCCTCGTACCCGCGCATCGAACTCGCCGGCATCGTTGACCGCCCGCCGGCAGGCGGTGGCAAACAGCCCGACCCAACGGTTCAGACCCTGATGGGCCGCCGCTGAGGACGATGGGCCCCGGTACCGCGTGCCGTCGAGCGCAGCCACATAGTCTGTTGCCCAGGTCGCGAGGACGAGCGAGACGGGCGGCAGCACCCGCGGGGCAAGACCCCGCCGCCGCAGGATGAGGTGGATCAGCGCTCGTCCCGTTCTCCCGTTGCCGTCGACGAAGGGGTGGATGGTCTCAAACTGGGCATGCGCCAGCGCGGCCTGCACCACAGCCGGCAGCGAGTCGTCGTTGCAGAAGCGACAGAGGTCGACGAGCAGATCGTGAACGAGCTCTGGCGGCGAGGGCACGAAGGCAGCCGAGCAGGGATTGTAGCTGCTGCCGCCGATCCAGTTCTGGTCGCTGCGGATCTTCCCCCCACTCTCCTCAAGCCGAGATCCCGAAAGTAGCCGGCGATGGATCTCCAGGAGCTGCTTGAGCGTGAGCTCTTCGTCGCGGCGGACGCTCCCCACCGCGTAGACCATGGCCTCGATGTTGCCGAGCACCTCTGAGGCAGTGACGTCGGAGCTCCTGTGCCCGAGAGCTCGCGCGGCCTCGGCCTCGAGCAAGCGTCGTGGCCCGATCTCGAGGCCCTCGATCTTCGAAGAGGCGACAGACTCGGCGCGCAGCAGCAGGCGGGCCAGCGCCTCCGTATCGACCAGGGCACGAGCTTCGAGGTTGAGACGGTTGATAGCTGCCTCGGCGTCTGCGACGTCGGCCGCCACCGTACCGTCCAAGACGATAGCGCGCCCCATGAGCGGATCGGGCACGTAGGCCTCGTACTCACAGGACTCACGGTCTCTGCGCGACAGGCCGGACGAAGCCTCGCTTTGCCAGTGTCTGCGGATAACCTTCGCCATGGTCTCTCCTTAGTGACGGTTATCCTACAACCTTCATCACGATGAAACCCTAGTGACGGGTGGCCGCGTACCGCCTCACTCGCGCCGGTCGCGGTACTTCTCGGCGAACGTCAGAAAGCGATAGACGTCGGCGAAGTCCGAGGCCAGCCCGAGCGACACGCGGATGGTATTGGGCACCTTGCCGGTGGTGTCTTCGATACGCCGCTGGCACTGCATCAGCGTCACGGCCGCGGTGGGATCCGCGAAGCAGGCCTCCATCTCGGCGCGCGTGATGTCGTGCGCCACTTCGCCGTCGCCCGGGTTGCAGAAGCAGCCCGTGCGCACCGAGATCAGCTCGTCGGCGGCGGCAGTCTCGACGTCGTACACGTCGTAGGCATGCCCCTGTGGGTTCACGATGTAAAGGGCGATGGTCGCCCCCCGGCGGTCCATATCTTGGGGGCCGAACACCTTGAGGAGCGGCGCGCCATTGGTATGGCGCAGTCGCCGCGCCTCTTCGAGGAACCAGCCGGCCAGCGCGGAGACGCGGCGGTGAATCGTGGGTACGCCGACGGTCGCCAGATGTTCGAGGCCGATGGTGATCGCCGGCAGGCTGAGGTAATCGAGCGTGCCGTCCTCGAACCCGGTGGCCCCCGGCGCCAGGCGATACCAGTCCTCCGCCTGGACGGAGGCAAGTGTGATGGTGCCCCCGGCGAACCACGGCCGCCGCAGTTTGGCGAGCTTCTCGCGGCGCGCGATCAGGCAGCCGACCCCGGTCGGGTATCCGAAGAGCTTGTAGAACGAGATGGGCACGAAATCCGGCTTGAGCACCTCGAGATCGATCGGATTGGTGGGCGCGTAGGCGGCGCAGTCGAGCAGGACGTCCCAGCCGAGCTCGTGCGCCTCGTCCACCCAGGCCAGCGGGTGATGCACGCCGCTGAAGTTGGACTGCGCCGGGTAGGCGAACAGCCGGTCCTCGGCGGTCCGCGTGCCGCGCAGGACGGTCTGGAGCTGCTCTTCGTCCACGCGCAGGTCGGCCTCCCGCACGGGGACGTAGGTGATGGTCGCGCCCTTGACGTGCGCAAACTCGCGGATGCCGTTCACGGAGTTGTGGTTGTCGTAGGTCAGGCAGAACACGCCGCCCGGGCGGAAGGGGTACGACTCGCCGACGAGCTTGAGGGCGCCGCTGGCGTTGGCCGTGAAGATGACCTCGTAGTCGACGGCCGAAGCGTTGAAGAAGCGCCGCACGGAGGCGCGCGCCTGGTGGACCAGCGCCGCCGACGCCAGCGAGGTGGGGTTGCCGGAGTGCGGGTTGCCGAGGATGTGGTCACGGAGGAGCTCGTAGTGCCGGCGGATCTGGGACTCCGCGTAGAGCCCGCCGCCGGTGTAGTCGAGGTACGTGTGGCCGAGGCGCTCGAGACGCGCGTAGTCGCGGGCGCGCAGCTCGTCGACGGCGCTCGTCCCGGCGTAGTCGGGGTACCGCCGCAGAAAGTCGTCGCGCGCCTGTTCGAGGCGCTCCGGCGGGTAGGTCGAAGCCGCGGTCATGTCTCTACGCGCCCATGAAGGGCGACAGCAGGTTGCCGGCGGCGTCGAACGGCAGGCGCCGGGGGGCCGGGTCGACGACGACGGCCGGCGCCTTCGGCAGATGCGCCAGGCAGCCCTCGGAAACCCACAGCCGCGCGACGTCCAGCGTGTTGCGCACGTAGACCACTCGCACGTCGTCGGGCGTCGTCGGTCTGATCGTCGTGAGCATGGCGAAAATGGCGTCTCGATCGCTGCCGAACACCAGCGGGATTCTGACGTCGTCGGGCGAGCACGAGGTGAGACCGTTGACCGCCGTCTTTGCAGCGTCCAGCGCATCGACCAGGCGTAGGGCCACGGCATCGGCGTTACCCACCCCCAGGGCGTTGCCGTGACTGCCGGCGCTGAGGCCACGTACGAAGATGCGCAGGACGCGCGGTCGCGCGCGGTGTGCGCACCATGACACGATCTCGCGGCCGGTGACGTTGGGGTCAAGCCCGCGGCCGCTGATGTCCTTGCCCATCTCGTCGAGGATCAGCAGATCGATGTCGTCGAGGGG
>JAPLCL010000001.1 GCA_026392265.1 Actinomycetota bacterium | reverse complement strand
CGGCCGATCCTGGTCTCCGGCGGCAATTCGAGCACCCTGCCGCTGGCGCTGGCCGGCGAGCTGCCCGCCGGCATCGACAGCCTGCGAGTGGGGGAGTCCATCCTGCAGGGGCTCAACACCCTCACGCGCGAGCCGCTGCTGCCGGAGCTGCACCGCGACGCGTTTCTGGTGCGGGCGCCGATCATCGAGTGCCTGGTGAAGCCGAGTCAGCCCTTCGGCGAGTGCGCGCAGGACGCCTTCGGCGGTCAGCCCGGCGTCCGCGAGGACCGCGGCCCTCGGCGCCGCGCGCTGGTGGCGCTCGGCCGCCAGGACATCAACCCGGGCTTCCTGACGGCGGTCGATCCGCGGGTGGAGATCCTGAGAGTCAACAGCGACCACTTAGTCGCCGACGTCGACGCGGTGCGGCCGGTGCCGCTGGTCGGCGACGTCGTGGAGTTCATCCCGGGGTTCGCCGCGATATTGCAGGCGTTCACCTCACCGTACGTGGAGAAGGAGCTCACCGGCGGCCCGGACGGGTGAGGGCCGCCGCACGACGCGGCAGAGTGCGTCGGCGAAAGCGAGAGACCGCGCAACCGAAGGGAGTCGACGTGGAAGAGCAGAGCGTCCACGAGAACGTCGTCGTCAGCTCTTGGAACGAATGGGATCCGCTCAAGCATGTGATCGTGGGCCGGGCGGATCTCTGCTGCATCCCGGCCTCCGAGCCGGCCTGCGACTTCGTCAACGAGATCCCGCCGGACAGCGAGATGAGAGGCATGTACGGGCCGCGGCCGCTGAAGTCGGTCGAGGCGGCCAATGCCCAGCTCGACGACTTCGCCCGGATACTGAAGGATCGCGGCATCACGGTGAGCCGGGCCACGCCCATCCATTGGAATCGGGCCACAGGCACGCCCGACTGGTCGGCGGAGACGATGACCGGCTGCATGCCGCCGCGCGATGTGCTGCTCACGGTCGGGCGCGAGATCCTCGAAGCGACGATGTCGAATCGCTCACGCTGGTTCGAGTACCTCGCCTACCGGCCGCTCCTCAACCGGTTCTTCGAGGAGGATCCCGGGTTCAAGTGGGAGGCGGCGCCCAAGCCACGGCTCACCGACGCGTCTTTTCGCAGGGGCTACTTGAGCGCTGAGGTGACCGACGAGCAGCGTCGGCAGTGGGTGAACGACAAGGTGTTCGTGACCACCGAGGAGGAGCCGCTGTTCGACGCCGCCGACGTCTCCCGTATGGGGAAGGACCTCTTCGTCCAGCACAGCTTCACCACCAACCTGAAGGCGATCGACTGGCTGCGCCGACACCTGCCGGAGCATCGCGTCCACGCCGTGAACTTCCCCGGCGACCTGCACCCGATCCACATCGACGCCACCTTCGCGCCGCTGCGGCCGGGTCTCATCCTCAGCAACCCCGCGCGGCAGCTGCCCGACGAACAGAAGGCCATCTTCGAGAAGAACGACTGGGAGATCGTCCTGGCGGCTCAGCCCGCCCACGATACGCGGCCTCCACTCTGTGAGGGCAGCGTTTGGCTCTCGATGAACTCTCTTGTCCTCGACACGAAGACGGTCTGTGTCGAGGCCAGCGAGGTCTACCAACAGGAGCAGTTCGAGAGGCTGGGCTTCGAAGTCATCCCCGTTCCCTTCCGGGACGTCTACTCATTCGGCGGCGGGCTGCATTGCGCGACCGCGGACGTCTATCGAGAGGGGACCTGCGAGGACTACTTCCCGAGGCAGTAGATCTCGACCCGGCAGTGTCCAGCTGCCGCGTAGGTCACTCTTCCTGTCGGTCCTCGCGTAGCAGGAGCTGCCGCCGGCCGCGGTCGGCTGCGGCGAGTGCCGCTGTGTATGCTTGCCGGCATGAGCATCCAGCCTGAGGACGAGCTCCCGGGGCTTTCGCTGCAGCCGCCGGAGCCCCCTGCCGCGCGCGAGGCTTCGGCGGCGGCGGCGGGCCCCGCCCACGCGGGTCGCTGGGCAGTCGCCGCCGCGGCGGGCACGCGCCTCCTGCTGGCGCTCGTCGCCATTCTCACGACCTACACCGTGGGCGTACGCGTCACGGCCCTCTGGCTGCGCGATCCGGCGCATGCCGAAGTGCTTCACGGCTTCCTCAAACGAGCCCTCGAACCGTGGGCCCATTGGGACGGGGTGTGGTTCATCCGCATCGCCGCCGACGGCTACGGCGTCCACGCGCAGAGCCAGGCGTTCTTCCCGCTCTACCCGATCCTCGTGCGTGGCGTCGCGGCGGTGACCGGCCACGGCTACGTGGTCGCCGGACTCGTCGTGTCGCTGGCCTGTTATGCGGGCGCCATGGTGGTCCTGTTCAAGCTGGCGCAGGCGCTCCTCGGCCCTCGCGTGGCTCTCTGGACCGTGATCCTCATCTCGGTCTTTCCGACGGCGCTCTTCTTCCAGGCGGTCTACAGCGAGTCGCTCTTCCTGCTGCTTACCCTCCTGAGCTTGTGGTGGGCGCGGCGCGGCCGTTGGGCGCTCGCCGGTCTGGCGGGGCTGTTGGCGGTGCTGACGCGCAGCAGCGGCGTGGTTCTTCTGCTGCCGCTTGCCGTCCTCTGGTGGGAGCAGCGTCGTGGCGGCGCGCTCAGGCTGCCCGGCGGCCCTGCCGCCGGCCCGGCGCCGCCCGTCCGCCGTCCGTCTGCCGCGTCCTTCGCCTGGCTGCTCCTCGTGCCCGTCGGCCTTGGGGTGTACATGACCTATCTCTGGCGGGCCTTCGGCGACCCGCTGCTGTTCGGCAGCGTGCAGGCATACTGGGGTCGCGAGCTCACGCTTCCTCCCGCGGCGATCTGGCGGGGCGCCGTGGCCGCGGTGGGCGGGGTGCGCTGGCTGGCCGCCCACGGCGTCGGACCGATCCTCGGCATGCGCCTGCCGTCCGGTGGCCAGGACAGCACCGTGATCGCTAACCTCCTCGAGTTCTCCAGCTTCGTCGCGGCGGTGGCGATGCTCGTGGCCTGCTGGCGCAAGCTGCCGGCGGCCTACACTCTGTACGCCTTGGCCGCCCTGCTGTTTCCGCTGCTGTACTCGACGACGGCGCGGCCGTTGTACACACTGCCGCGCTTCATCGTCGTCATCTTCCCACTGTTCATCGGGGCGGCCGCGGTTCTGGCTCCCCGGCACGTATGGCGCTGGGTGGCGGTCGCCGCCCTTGGCGCGCTGCTCGTGGCGTCCACCGTGCTCTTCGCCAGCTTCACCTAGCGGCCACGCCGCGGGCGGAGCAGTACGTCGCGGCGCCCGTCACTCCTCGCCCCCGGGGTGCAGGTCGTCAAGGCTCTCCTCGAGTATCTTCTCGAAGCCGGCCGAGTCGCGGGGCGGCTCGGGCGGGCCGTCGTCGGCCTCGGTCACGGCTCGCCCCTGGTCGTCCACCGCGACCACGCGGTCGGTCCTGGCCGCGCGCTCGTCCGAGACAGCGGGCACGGCCGTCTGGCTGCCCTTCATCAAGCGAAAGACGATGAACCAGCCCAAGCCGATGACAAGCACGAGGATAACGATGACGAGGACCACGACAGTCATGCTGGGCCAGCCTTTCCCGGTGGGATGTGACGCTGTGACGCTATCAGCTGCCGTGACGCGTTTCCCGTTGCCTGCCGCCGATCGTCGAAGCGCTGTCCTGAGCTCGCCAAGGTAGACGTATGTTCCAGATGGGCGCCGCGCGCCGTCTGCTATCGTCACGAGGGGTCGACCTCCCCTCTTGGCATCGACTCGCCAGACGTTGCTGACCCCGGTCGGCCCTCGTTGAAGTGGCGGCCCGCTTGCGGGCCGCCACTGCTGTCTTCGCCGCGCGAGGCCCTGCCGGCGCCACGGCTGCGCCACGCAGGAAGCCCCGGCCTGCCACCGAAGACGGTCGCCGACGCCGGCTCGCCCCGCTGCCCCCAAGGCGTCCTCACGGTCGACGACGAATAGGTGGGTCGGGTTGAGCTGGTCTGCCCGGCCCCCCATAATCAGTGCTTGGTCTCAGACGGCTGACAAGGGAGCGCGCGTCCCATGATCGTCTTTGAAGACGTCATCAAGGTCTACGACCCCGACGTGGTCGGCCTCCAGGACTTCACCTGCCACATCGGCAAGGGCGAGTTCGTGTTCCTGGTAGGCCCTTCCGGTTCGGGCAAGTCGACCCTCATCAAGCTGGTCCTCAAGGAGCTCGTGCCCAACTCGGGGCGTATCCTCGTGGCCGGCCGCAACCTCGGCACCCTGCGCAAGAGCAGGGTGCCGCTCCTGCGGCGCAACATCGGCTGCGTGTTCCAGGACTTCAAGCTGCTTCCCAACAAGACCGTCCACGACAATGTCGCCTACGCCCTCGAGGTCGTAGGTGAGCCGCGGCGATCCATCCGCCGCAAGGTCCCCGAGATCCTCAGCCTGGTGGGCCTCGCCGAAAAGACCGACAGCTACCCGCACGAGATCTCCGGCGGCGAGCAGCAGCGGGTCAGCGTGGCGCGCGCCTTCGTCAACCATCCGCCGCTGCTCCTTGCCGACGAGCCCACGGGCAACATCGACCCCGAGACGGCCGTAGGCATCATGCAACTCCTGGTGCGCATCAATCGCACCGGCACCACCGTGGTGATCGCCACTCACGACCGCGACATGGTCAACCGTATGCGCCGGCGCGTTCTCCAGCTCGAGGCCGGACGCCTCGTGCGCGACGAGCGTCGCGGCAGCTACGATCAGGTCACCGAAGAGGTGGGCGATGCGCTTTAGTTTCTTCCTGTCGGAAGCGTTCGGCTCCATGCGCCGCAACTGGGTCATGGCCATGGCGGCCGTGATCACGGTGTTCATCTCCACGGCCATCCTCGGCGCCGTGCTGGTCACGCGCGACAACCTCAACCAGGGCGCCACGAGCCTCAAGAACCGCGTCATGATCGAGGTCTTCATCAAGGACAGCGCCACCCCGCAGCAGACCCAGGCGCTGGAGCGCAAGATCCAGGGCATGAACGACATCAAGAGCTACAAGTACATCAGCAAGGACGAGGCGCTGCGCCGCTTCCGTGAGCGCTTCGGCGAGCGCATCGTCGCCAACCTGCCCATCAACCCGCTGCCGGCGTCCTACGAGATCCAGGTCAAAGACGCCGATCGGGTCGACAGCGTGGCACAGCAGTTCTTCGACAATCCCGTGGTGGACAACGATCCGGGCACGCACAACGGCGTGAAGTACGCCAAGGAGACGGTGCGCAAGATGCTCGGCACCATCAGTCTCATCGAGAAGGGTATGTGGGTGACCACCGGCATCTTCGCCGCTGCCGCGGTGCTGCTCATCAGCACCACTGTGCGGCTGTCCATCTTCGCGCGGCGGCGCGAGGTCGAGATCATGCGTCTCGTGGGGGCCACCAACTGGTTCATCCGCTGGCCGTTCGTCCTCGAGGGCTTCATCACCGGCCTGGTGGGCGCCATGCTTGCGGCGGCCTTCGTGTGGGTGGGCAACTGGGGCATCGCCAACTGGATCCAGAGCTCGCAGATCGACTTCCTCAGCCTCCGCGTCTTCCGCATGTGGTGGCAGGGAGGCTCGTGGCCGCTTGGCCTCATGCCCACCCTGACGATCCTCGGCGCGCTTCTGGGCGCGGTGGGCAGCCTCGTCGCGCTCCGCCGCTACCTGAAGACGTGAGCTGAGGCGGCGGCCTACAGGATTCGCGCCGCCGCCCGAAGAAGAGTACTGACTGCATGAGACCCACCCTCCGCAGAGCCATCCTCGCCGCCGTACTGGCGGCCGTGGTCCTCGGCCTCGCGCCGGCGCTTGCCGGCGCGGCGCCTCAGGGCGACCTGGCGCGTACCCGCGACAAGATCGCCGCCGCGAAGAAGCAGAAGGCGACGCTGAGCGACCAGATCGCCACGCTCGACGGCAGGCTCACGGCCATCGACGACGAGCTCGCCCGTCTCGGCGATCAGATCGGCGTGGTCGAGCAGAAGCTCACCACCACGCGCGCCAAGCTCAAGATCCTCCAGGAGCAGCTCCGCCTCAAGCGCCTCGAGCTGCAGGCGGCAGAGCAGGAGCTCACCCTCGAGCAGGACAACTTCGAGACGCGCGTCGTGATCGCCTACAAGACCGACGACCTCACCTACGTCGACGTCGTGCTGGCCTCCACGAGCTACGAGGACCTCGTGAGCCGCATGAACGTCATGCACGATCTCATCGGCGGCAACAACGAGCTGGTCGGCGGACTCGAGACGACGCGCGACAAGGTGGCACACGAGAAGCAGACCATCGCCGAGAAGGAGACCGGCGTTCATCAGGCGGTGAACGACCTCCAGGCACAGAGCGATCAGCTGGCCGCCCTGCGCGCCGCCCAGGCGGCGCAGAAGGCAGCCTCCCTGGCGATGCGCAGGCAGAAGAACACCACGCTCTCAGGCGTCGAGAACGACCTGGCGCTGCTCGAACAGCAGGAGAACCAGTTGCTCGCCGAGAGCAGCGCGCTCACGGGCGTCATCACCGGATCGTCCGGAAGCGGCGTCGGCACCGGCACCATGATGTGGCCGGTCAATGGACCCATCACCTCGCCGTTCGGCTACCGCATCCACCCGATCCTCGGCTATCGCAAGCTCCACACCGGGGTCGACTTCGGCGTGGGGTACGGCACGCCCATCCACGCCGCCGACAGCGGCACGGTCATCTACGCGACCTGGATGAGCGGCTACGGTAACGTGACGATCATCGACCACGGGCGTGGCATCTCGACGCTCTACGGTCACCAGTCGTCGCTGGCGGTGGGCAGCGGCACGCCGGTCTCGCGCGGGCAGGTCATCGGCTATGTGGGCTCCACCGGCTTCTCCACCGGCCCACATCTGCACTTCGAGGTACGCGTCAACGGTACTCCTGTCGATCCCATGGGGTACCTGAACTGATGCGCGCCTTGCGCACCATCGTCGTCGTGCTCCTTGTGGCCCTTGGCTTCCTCGGGGGCTACTTCGTCGGCTGGTACCTGCACGGCGAGAACGTCGTGCGTCTCACCACGAGCCAGACCAACGATGCCAAGAAGGCCGGCGACCTGCAGCAGCGCATCATCGAGGAGCTGGAAGGCCGCTACTACAAGGCGGTCGACGTCGACAAGCTCAGCACGGCGGGGGTCAACGGCACTCTCAAGTCGCTCAAGGACCCCTATACGGTGTATCTCTCGCCCGAAGAGGCGAAGGCCCTCGCCACGAAGATGAGCGGGCAGTTCTTTGGCATCGGTGCGACCCTTCAGAAAGGCAAGAAGGGCTTGGCCGTGGCGAGAGTGATCGCCGGATCGCCGGCGGAGAAGGCCGGGCTCAAGCCGGGCGACATCATCGTCACCGTCGACGGGCAACCCACGGCCGCAGAGGCCGTCGAGGTGAGCGTGGCCCGGATCAGGGGCGAAGAGGGCACGCCCGTGAAGCTCGGCATCGAGCCCAGCGCCGGCGGGCCGTTCCAGACGCTGGACATCGTACGTCGCCGCATCGAGGTCCCCGAGACGCGCAGGACAATGGAGCGCGCCGGTGGCGAGAAGGTCGGGTACGTGCAGTTGTTCGCTTTCGAAGCCTTCGCCGCACGCGACGTGCGCCGCGACGTGGACGCGCTCGCGAACCGGGGAGCCCAAGCCTTCATCCTCGACCTCCGTTACAACGGTGGGGGGCTGCTCGGCCAAGCGGTCGACGTGACGGGCATCTTCCAGACCGGCGTGGTGACGTCGACGGAGGGACTCCACTCGCCGAAAGAGGTGCTCGAGACCGATGGCCCGGTGGCCACCGGGAAGCCTCTTGTGTTGCTCGTCAACGGCTACTCGGCGAGCGCCTCCGAGATCGTCACCGGCGCGCTCAAGGACCACCAACGCGCCGAGATCATCGGGACCCGCACCTTTGGCAAGGGTCTGGTGCAGGACACCGTGCCTCTGGGAAACGGCGCCGCCCTTCACCTCACGATCGCGGTGTACCTCACACCCAACGGCACCGACATCAACAAGAAGGGGATCGTCCCCGACATCGTCGTGCGTGACGATCCCAAGACGAAGAAGGACGAGCAGCTCCAGGCCGCGCTCAAGTACCTCGCCGGAAAGAAGTAGGCGCGCCGTGGCTCCGCCGCGTCACGACGAGAGGCGGGGGCGGCCGGGGGGCAAAGCGCACCGGCCGGGGGGTGACGAGCGCCGGCCGCAAGGCGATCAGCGCGATCCGCGGGGCAACAAACCCGGCGTGGCCACCCCGGCGAGACCCCTCCCGTATCGCGTCGCCCGCTGGGGCAAGTTCTGGTCGCTCGAGCCG
>JAPLCL010000130.1 GCA_026392265.1 Actinomycetota bacterium | reverse complement strand
CCGCTCGTGACCTGCGAGAAGTGCGGCGGCACGCTGCGCAAGGTGCTCCATCCCGTGGCCATCCATTTCAAGGGCTCAGGGTTCTACACGACCGACTACGGCAAGGGCTCCAGTCGTCGCCCCGGGGGCCGCGACGGGTCGACCGGCGGCGGTGAGTCGTCCGGCGAGGGCGCGTCTTCCTCGCAGGACGAGACCTCCGGTGGCGAGAAGGCGCCCGAGCCGTCGTCCGCCAAGCCGTCCGAGGACGGCGGTAAGCCCAAGGAGAAGCAGAAGGCGATCTGACGCGCCGGCAGGGGGGTGAGCAGCTTGCAGCGACCGACCGACGATTCCTTGCGCAAGGCGCGCACCAACCTGCGCAGCCTCGTCAGCGACGGCCCGTCGCGGCTCCCGTCGCTCAATCTGGTCGCCGACTCCGTCCGCCTCGAGCTTGAGAAGCGCGGTAAGGTCGCGATCCTCTACATCAGCCTGGACCGCTACGGCCGCCTCGAGCCCATCTTCGGCTGGCGCATCGTTGCCGACATACTCGACGCCGTGGCCGCCAACCTCGAGAGCATGGCCGGCAGCACCCTGCGGCGGCTCGATGTGGTGAGCGACTTCACGCTCACCGATGACGCCTTCATCGTGCTTCTCGCGCCGCCGCGATCCGCCCAGGTGATCGCCGACGACGATCTCGCCGCCGTCACCCGCCGGGTGTACGAGCGCCTGCAATCGCTGCTGCTCAACGACCTTGCCCCCGGCGTCTACGACCGGGTGCATCCGTCGGTCGGGGCGGCCGTTCTCAGCGCCGATGACAGCCTGACCTTCGAGCAGAACCTGCAGAACGGCCTGGCTCTCGCGATGCAGGCTGCCGGGGAGGCCGCCGCCGTCTACGACGAGGAGCTCGAGAGGACGCTCGCGGCGTGCGTCGAGGGGGGCGAGCTCGAGCCCCTGTTCGAGCCGGTCGTCGAACCGGCGGCGGCGGGCGTGATCGGCTATCGCAGCAGCGTACGCGGCCCGTTCTACTCGCCGCTCCGCCTTCCCGACGTGCTTCTCGACGTGGCCCGGCGTTCGAGCCTGCTGGCGTCATACGGTATCGCCGCCCGCGCGGCGACGGTCACGGCCGCCGCCGGCCTGCGCCCCGACGACCTGCTGTTCCTCGGCTGTGCCGCCGCCGAGCTTCCCAACGCCGCCGTCGTGGCGGTGAGCGAGTTCTACTCGCTAAACCAGGCGCTCGTGCCTCAGCACGTCGTGTTCGAGATCGACGCCGACGAATTGGGCACCAACACGGCGTCGTCGCTGCGCACGCTCGCCGATGTGCGCGAGATGGGCTTCCAGCTGTGCCTCTCCGGTCTCGGCGCCCATTTCACCGCTCTGGAGCTGATCGCGGAGGCAAGACCCGAGTTCCTGGGTCTCGACCCCACGCTGGTCGCGGGTATGGGCGGCGAGCTCACACCGGTCGAGGTGGTCCAGCTCCTGGTGCGTTTCAGCGACCGCATCGGGGCGCAGCTCGTCGCCACGGGCGTGCGCACTCCGGAACAGCAGCGCCTCCTCGCTCGCAACGGAGTGGAGCTGTCGTGCGGCGAGCTCTTTGCGCGCCCGGATACGCGACTGCCCGAGGTGTCGTTCGCGGGGTGACCCGCGGGGAGGGCGGCGGGCCGCAGGGGCGGCCGCCCTCAGGCGCTGAGGCTCGCCGGCAGCTCGCCCGGTTCGGCCATACCGGCGTAGATGGTGACGTGGTTGCGCCCCCGGCGTTTGGACTCGTAGAGGGCTTCGTCGGCGCGTTCCACAAGCTCCGTCTCGTCGGCCGCGCCCATCGGGTACGTGGCCACACCGGCCGAGACCGTGCAGAACACCTCGCCGCCCCCGCGGACCTGGAGGGCGGCGGTCTCGATGGCGCGCCGCAGGCGCTCGGCGAGCTCGTAGCCGTGCGTCTCGTCGCCGCGGATGAGCACGGTGAACTCCTCGCCGCCGTAGCGTGCCGCCATGTCGGCGTCGCGTACCGCGTTGCGCAGCGTTGCGCCAACGCGCCGTAGCAGGTCGTTACCGGTCTCGTGCCCGTGGCGGTCGTTGAACTGCTTGAAGTGGTCGAGGTCGAGCATGATGAGGGTGAGCTCGCCGCCGTACCGGTCGATCTTGGTGACCTCGTTGTGCAGGTAATCGACGAAGGTGCCGTAGTTGTAGAGACCGGTGAGGCGGTCGGTGAGCGACGAGGTCGCGAGCAGCGCCTGCATCTCGTGGTTCTTGCGCTGCACCCGGCCCAGCAGGAGGCCGGCGAGGAAAAAGAGGACCATCCCGAGGAGGGCCTGCCGCACGACGCCGGCCGTCGTCGGCGTGCGGACGCTGTAGTACAGCACGAAGAAGTTGCCCAGCCAGAAGGTGACGGCAAGGCTGCCGAGCTCGAAGAAGAACACGGCGCCGAGGAACAGCGGAAAGATGAAGAGCGGCCACAGGTAGTCGGCGCCGAGCACGAACACGAGGCACGAGACGGCGGTGAGTGCGGCGACGAGGGCGGCTATGCGACGGACCGTCAGACGACGGCCAGCGAGATCGTGGGGGGCGTGCTTCGCGTCGGTCACCGTGCTCCTTCGCAGCCTTGCCTGGGCACTCCTACGACGAAGGTCATCCTTCTCCTGCCGAACTCCCCCGGGATGGGTGTATGCGTGAGAGGCTACAGGAGGTCGGACCCGTGTGCGAGGGTGACAGGGCACGCTCGGCGTTGACGTTGGCAGACGCCCGCGTCGCGACGACCCAGGACTCACTGCGGGACGACCGCGCGCCGGCGCGTCCGTTACAATGGAGCCGTGACTCTGCAGATCCTGCTGACCAACGACGACGGCATCCACGCCCCCGGCCTTGCCGTGCTGCGCGGCGCTGTCGACGGCCTCGGCGAGATCACCACCATCGCTCCCGATCACAACGCGAGCGCGGTCGCGCGCGGCATCACCATCGATCTGCCGCTGCACCTGGAGGCGACGACCTTCGGCGCGGCGTGGCCCGGCCTCGCCTGCGACGGTACGCCGTCGGATTGCGTCCGCATCGGCCTGCTCGGCCTCCGCGCCCCCGCCCCCGACCTCGTCGTCTCGGGGGTCAATTGCGGCGCCAATATGGGCGCCGACGTGACGTACTCGGGCACAGTCGGCGCCGCCTTCGAGGCGGCGCTTCGCGGCCGTCCCGCGCTGGCCTTCTCAGTCGAGAGCCGTGCTCCCCGCTGGCTGGCCGAGATGGCGCCGGTGGTGCGTGCCATGATCGAGCACGTGATCGCCCGCGGTCTGCCTCGCCACAGCATCCTCAACATCAACTTCCCGGACAGACCGCTGGCCGAGGTCACGGGTATCCACCCGGCGCGGCTCGGCGGCGCCAGCTGCTGGGACCGCGTCTTCCTCAGTGCCGACGGCGCCGGGCCGGCTGCGCCTGCCGGCGCGCCCGCCGCCGACCCCCTGGCCGGCGCTTCCGAGCATTTCGTCCCCTGCGATCATCCGACGGCCGGGGAGTGGGCCGACACCGACTTCGACGTCGTCGGCCGCGGCTGCGTGGCAGTCACGCCGCTGCGCTACGACCTGCTCGATCCCGAGCTGCTCGCCGACCTGGCCACCTGGGAGCTCGACCTGGAGAGACTGCGTGTCTGAGCCGCTGCCACCGGCCGGGTTCGACCCCGTCGTGTTCGATCTCGACGGTACCGTCGTCGACACCGTCGAGCTCATCGTCGAGTCCTTCCGCTACACCACGAGTACCGTGCTCGGCGAGGTGCTGTCCGACGACGTCATCCTCGCCGGTGTGGGCCGGCCGCTGCGCACCCAGATGGAGGACCTGTCGGCAGAGCACGCGCAAGAGCTGTACGACGTGTACCGCGAGTATAACCACCGTCGCCACGACGAGCTCATCCGCGGGTACGAAGGCATCGAAGAGGTGCTCGACGCGCTCAAGGCCGCCGGACGCCGCACCGGCATCGTCACGAGCAAGAGCCGCGACACGACGGCAATGGCCTTCCGCGCCGTGGGCCTCGAGAAGCACTTCGACGTCGTGGTGACCGCCACCGACACCACAGAGCACAAGCCGTCGCCGGTGCCGCTGCGGCTTTGCCTGCAGCGGCTGGGCGCGACGGCCGGCGGCTCCATCTACGTCGGCGACAGCCCGTTCGACATCCAGGCGGGCGCGGCGGCGGGCATGACCACCGCCGCCGTGGCCTGGGGCGTGTTCGGCCGCGACGCGCTGCTGGCGGCCGGCCCCGACTTCTGGCTGGCCGAGCCGCGCGACCTGCTCGCCCTCTGCCTGCACGGCGAGGGCGTGCGCGTCACCGGCGGAGACGTCTGACGTCAGGCGCGGCGCCGGCGCGAAAGGGGGAGGCGTGAATGACCTGGACCGGCTCGCCGCGCGAGCCGCGGAGCTCCGCGAGAGCCTCAACTATCACGCGTATCTCTACTACGTGCTCGATCAGCCGGCGATCGCCGATGCCGACTACGACGCGCTCTACCGCGAGCTGCAGGCGCTCGAGGCCGAGCATCCGGACCTGCGCGCGCCCGACTCGCCGACCGAGCGCGTGGGCGCCGCGCCCCTGGAGAAGTTCGAGCAGGTTCGTCACCTGGAGGCGATGCTCTCTCTGGCAAATGCCCGCGACGAGGCTGAGCTGCTCGCGTGGGATCAGCGCAACCGACGCTTTCTCGAGGGTAGGGGATACGACGACGCGCCGTTCCGGTACGTCGTCGAGCCTAAGATCGACGGTCTCGCCATCTCGCTCACTTACCGCGACGGTCTCTTCGCGGTCGGCGCCACGCGCGGCAACGGCGAGGTGGGGGAGGACGTCACCGCCAACCTGCGCACCATCGGCTCGCTGCCGCTGCGCCTGCACGGCGCGCGGCCGCCGGCGGTGGTGGAGGTGCGCGGTGAAGTGTACCTGCCGCTGGCCGCCTTCGCGCGCCTCAACGAGGCGCGCGCGGCCGCCGGCCTGAGCGCGTTCGTCAACCCGCGCAACGCGGCCGCCGGGTCCATCCGTCAGCTCGACCCGGCGCTCGCCGCGGAACGCCCGCTCGACCTCTGGTGCTACGCCATCGGTTTCAGCGAGGGCGTCGACGTGCCCGATCACCACAGCGCCCTGGAATGGCTGCGGGCGCAGGGCTTCCGCGTGAACCCCCACATCGTCTTGGTGGACGGCATCGACGCCGCGGCCGCGACCTGCCGTGCCTGGGAGCAGCGTCGCGCCGATCTGGACTACGACATCGACGGCGCCGTGGTCAAGGTCGACTCCTACGCGCTCCAGACGGCGCTCGGCAGCGTCGCGCACGATCCCCGCTGGGCGATCGCCTTCAAGTTCGCGCCGACGACGGTGACCACGCGCCTGCACAGCATCGAGGTCAATGTGGGGCGTACCGGGGTACTGACGCCGTTCGCGGTGCTGGAGCCGGTGTTCGTCAGCGGCGTCACGGTCGAGCGCGCCACACTGCACAACGAAGACGACATCGGTCGCAAGGACATCCGCCCCGGCGACGACGTGATCCTGCAGCGCGCCGGCGACGTCATCCCGCAGGTCGTGGGGCCGGTGCTCGACGGGTGGGTCGACGAAGACGGGCGGCGCGAGGAGCGCTCTGCGCGCCACGCCGCCCTGCCCGAATGGCGCATGCCCGAGGCGTGCCCCGCCTGCGGCTCGCACGTCGTGCGCGAGACCGGCGAGGTCGCGGTGCGCTGCCCGAACCGCTCGTGCCCCGCGCAGCTGGTGGAGAGCATCAAGCACTTCGTGAGCAAGGGTGCCATGGATATCGACGGCGTCGGTGAGAGGCTGGTCGAGGACCTCTATGCCGAGGACCTGATCCGCGACGTGGCCGACCTGTATTCCCTGCACCGTGATGATCTGGTCGAGCTGGAGGGGTTCGCCCTCGACCGGAAGACCGGTGAGGCGAAGCGCGCCGACCGCGTCTTACGCTCGCTCGACGAATCCAGAACGCGGCCGTTCGCGCGCGTGCTGTTCGCCCTCGGGATCCGCCACGTCGGCGCCGTCACGGCGCAGGCGCTGGTCCAGGGATTCCCCAGTATGGAGGCTCTGCAGGCAGCGTCCGCCGAGGAGCTCGCCGGTGTGCCCGGCGTCGGGCCTGTGGTGGCCGAGGCAGTGACGCAGCATCTGGCCGACGAGCACAATCGCGAGACGCTCGAGAAGCTCCGCGTGGCGGGGCTGCGGTTGGCGGAGGAACATCCGCGACGCGCCGACGGGGCGCTGGCGGGTACGTCGTTCGTCCTCACCGGCAAGCTGCCGTCGCTCACCCGCGGCGAGGCGCAGGCGCTGATCGAGGCTCGGGGAGGCCGGGTCAGTGGCTCCGTGAGCAAGGCCACGGACTATGTGGTCGTCGGCGAGGACCCCGGCTCCAAGCTGGCCAAGGCGGGCCGGTTGGGCGTCGCGACGCTCGACGAAGGTGCGTTGCGGACACTCCTGGCTGTCGCCGAAACCCCGGAAGACGCGGTAGGCGCCCGGAGTCCGCTCGACGACGATACTCGGTCCTGAGCGTCAAAACGTTCCTGAACCGCCCAAAAGCTGGTCACAGTGAGCAGGCGTATCATACTGCTCACTTCATATGAGTTAATAATGCGTTAACATTTCCTTCGCACAGCGTCCGTAGTGTCTCCCATGCGACGCTTCCCATCTCCGAGAAGCCCGCTGCCAGCACCAAGAGCTGGTACCTCCTATCTTCTTTGTGGTTCGCCCCGGCCCCGGGCGAACCACGGCCCGAGGGTAGGCGGGGCGCCGCCCCCCAAGTGCGGTACACCCGCCGGCCTGATGGCCACAGGCGCGAAGGCGCGGATCCACGTGGCTCGGATCCGCGCCTTCGCGCTGATGTCCCGTCGGGGCCGCGCCCCGTTGACGCGTTCGCCGGCCCACCTCGCCGTTTCACACATCTTTGCCTCGGCGCTGCCGCCAACTTTGCCGAAGTATCCCCCGATGACAGGCGATTTGCCTGCGTGTAGGCTCAAACCAGACGATTCGCGGAGGGTCGGTGCCGAGAGCTGCCGGCCGTCCGACAAGCCGGACAGGGGGCAAGAGCGGTGGAGCAGTCCATCCCGACCCGCATGGGCGACGGAGCGCTGGTGTTCCTGACGCCTTCTGAGATCGAAGCCACCATCCGCGAGGGTGTCGCGGCCGCGGTCAAGCGCGCCAAGGTGGAGCCTCTGGCCGAGGACGAGATCGCTCATCTCCTCGACATCTTCAGCAGCCGCTCGCGCTTCAGCGCCGTCGACATCGGCGACGAGGTCACGCTCAGCTACGACGGCTGCGGCAGCCATGACATCGGCACGCGTGTCAACGACCTGCAGTACTACGAGCAGTACCTGTGCGCCGACTCCGTCGAGCTCTACCACCAAGACTACTCGTACAAGCCGGCGAAGGCCGTGATCGGCTTCGAGCAGACGACCATGCGTCAGGCGCAGTTCCTCATCACGGCGCCGTGCGGGTACGGCGCCATGCCCGATCTGGGCTTGTACACCGTTCCGGACGGGCCGGTCGCCAACTGGTCACAACTGCTGCCCATGGGCAAGATCGCCGAGGCGCGCGCCGCCCAGGAAGAGGCGGTGGAGCTCGCCGCCGACGACATCTTCTTCGTCGCCGCGAGTATGGCCGAGGCCGGCGCCGACTTCATCGATCTCGACACCGCCGGCGCGGCCGGCGACGCCGACTTCCTGGCGGCGCTCAAGGCCATCGCGCGTATCCGCGCGCGTTTCCCCGACCTCGGCATCCAGATCGGCATGGCCGGTGAGTTCGTGCTCGGGATGCACGGCGAGCTCGAGTACGACGGCGTGCGGCTGGCCGGCCTCTGGCCGCGAGAACAGATGAAGCTCGCGGCCAAGGCGGGGGTCACGATCTTCGGACCGGCGATCAACGTCAACACGGGCAAGCCGGTCGCCTGGAACGTGGCGCGTACCATCACCATCGTCAAGCAGTGCTGCGAGGAGTCCACCGTACCCGTGCACCTCAACGGAGGCATGGGCGTGGGCGGCGTGCCCATGCACATCCTGCCGCCCGGGGACGCCGCGTCGCGGGCCTCCAGATCGGCGGTCGACATCCTGCGCCTGGACGGGTTGTAGGTGGGGGCGGGCGATGTCTACGGCCAGGCGATCAGCCACGGCGTCGCCTCGGGGATGGGCGGGATCCGCACTGCCGGAGATCTGGTGGCGCGGATGCAGATCACCCGGGGGATGCGGCTGAAGCAGGCCAAGGAGTACGTGGCGCACAAGCTGGGCGTGTCGGTGATGGATCTCTCGGACCCGGTGGTGATGCTCGACGTGCGCAAGGAGCGCGGTCTGGGCGCGTTCACCGAGGCCGGCGAGATCGTCTACGTCGACGACCCCGTCGGGCTCGAGGCGAAGTTCCACATCGCCGAGTTGCTCGACGTCCCTATCAACTCCGTCGAGCGCTTCACGGCGATGACCAGGGGCCGCGGCTGAGTCAGGGACTCGCGGAGGCGCTTCTGGAGGGACGCGGCGAGGCGGGGACTGTCCCGGCGGCGACGAGGATGATCGTACCCACGCGCACGCCGTCGGCCCAGTATGCGGCCCGGCCGACGGCGGTTCCCGAAGGCGGCAGCAGCGACAGCCTGGGCGGCGCGGCGTGCCGCACCTTGACGACGGCCGCCGTGCGCACCACTGCGGTCAGTGGGCCGGCGGCCACGAGTGCCACCCGGCCGCCGCCGGCGAGGCGCACCGTGGTGACCACGTCGCCGGCTGCGACGAGGGTCTTGCGGACGTACTGGGCGGAGCCCCACTGGAGGAGGCCGACCGCGTCGCGCTCCTCCCGGTCGCGATTCGGCTCGTGCATGGTGACCACGATGAGCGGCACGAGCCCCGGACTCCCGGAGCCCACGAGAACCGTGCCCGACTGCGGCGTCGCGCCGGTCTTCACGCCGTCGCCCCACGGGTACCGCAGCAGACGGTTGTGCGACCTCACGTGCACCGAATGGTCCGGCGGCCAGGTGATCACCGCGGTCCGTGTGCCGGCCAGCTCGCGGAAGCGGGCGTTGCGCATCGCGAAGCGGCCCAGAGTCGCCAGATCGCGGGCCGTCGAAACGTGCCCCGGGCTTGGGGTGCCGCGGCAGTTCTCAAAATGCGTGCGGCTCAACCCCAACTGCTGCGCTCGAGCGTTCATCAGGGTCACGAATGTAGCCTCGTCGCCGGCGACGTAGGTGGCCAGCGTCAGGGCGGCATCGTTGGCGCTCTTGACGATGAGGGCGCGCAAGGCCTGTTCGATGGTGATGCGCTCGCCGGGCTGCAGGCCGATGCCCACGGTCTGCGGCAGATGAATGGAGGGCACCGTGGCGTACGCCGTCAGGTCGTCCACATGTTCCAGCACGATGAGCGCCGTCATGATCTTGGTGCATGACGCCGGCGGCAGGCGGCGGTCCGGGGCCTTGGACCAGAGGACGGTGCCGGTGAGCGCTTCGACCAGGATCGCTCCTTCGGCCTTGACGTCGGGCAGCGCAGTTCCCGAGTGGGTCGGCCGCGGCGACACCCCGGCGCACGACCGCGGGATGACGATCGTGCCCACCACCAGGCAAAGGACGGCGCCGAGGACAAGGAGTATGGGGAGAGACCGAGGAAGTTTCGTCATACGGCGCAGTAGCCGCGTGGCCCAGTCCGGGAGGCTCATGGCGCGGAGTATAGCAGCGGGGCGCCGGCGGCCGGCAGAGCGGCCGGCGGTTCCCGTAGCCTGCGCCACTGGGTAGACTGGTCGCGCGAGCCGGCGTAGCTCAGTTGGAAGAGCAGCCGCCTTGTAAGCGGCAGGTCAGCGGTTCGACCCCGCTCGCCGGCTCCAGCTGACCTGGCCGCGCCGGCGTTCGTTCTGGGGTGGAAGCGCCGCGATGAGGAAGGACCCTGCTCGTGACGAGGATCAAGACCGCGTTCGTGCTCGTGCTCGCGACACTCGTCGTGGCCGTTGCTGTGCCGACGGCACACGCCGCCGGGGTGGGCGTCGCTTCACTGCGCATCGTCTCGCCACACGCCTACCAGGTCTTCCAGCGCGACGACGGTGGCCACGGCGACATCCTCGTCTCGGGACGCGCCGTTGGCCTGGGAAGGCACCTGGAGGTGCGCTGGGGGGGCGAGCCGTGGGCGCCTTTCACGTGCCGCTCCGATGGCACATTCGCGCTGCAGTTGGGCGAGCGCCCGGCGGGTCAGGCGACGCTCAAGGTCCGCAGCGCTTCGCGTCACGACATCATCATCAGCCGCCCCTACGTCGGCATCGGCGACATCTACGTGGTCGCCGGTCAGAGTAACGCCAGCGGGCGCGGCACCTCCCCGAATTGGTACACGAACCCTGTGATGAGGGCGGCGCTCTTCGGCAACGACGATCGCTGGAAGGAGCTCATCGACCCCGTCGACGGCGTCGCGGGCCAAGTCGACCGCGTCAGTGCCGATCCCCAGGCGGGTGGCTCGGTGTGGCCGCTTCTGGCCACGGGGCTCATGGCGGCCGAGAACGTGCCGGTGGCCTTTGTGCCCTGCGCCAAGGGCACCACTCCCATCAGGAGGTGGGTGGAGGACGCCTCGGCGCCTTACTCGCGCAGCACCCTCTATGGCTCGATGCTGCGCCGCGTACGAGCGGTCGGCGGGCGCGTGCGCGCCGTGCTCTTCTGGCAGGGTGAGGCCGATGCTCGCAAGTTCACGCCCCAGGAGACGTACTCGGCGGCGCTCCGCAGCCTGTCTGCCGCCCTCGCACAAGACTGCGGCGCGCCGCTGGTGGCCGCGCAGATCGGCGACTTCGACACGCCCAGGTACTCGCCGCAGGGCGTCGACGCCATCCGGCTCGCCCAGCAGCAGGCCTGGCGGGCGGGCTGGGCCCTGGCGGGCCCCGTGCTGTACGACATCGACCTGCACGGAGGTGCGCACTTCACTCGCTGGGACGAGGAGCTGGTCGCAGCCCGGCGGTGGGCGGCCGCCATCCTTGCCACCGTTCTTCGCCGCGAAGTCCCCTCCGCGCCCACACTGAAGAGTGCGCGCTACGACGGCGTGCTGACGGTCACTCTTCGGTTTGACTGCGGTGGCGCGTCCCTGCGCCCCGGTCAGGCGGGCGGCCTCGTGCTGCGCGCCGCCGGAGAGCCGGTCCAGGTGGCCGCCGCCGTGACTTCCGGCGACATGGTGCTGCTGTCGATCGCGGCCCCCGCGCACCCGCCGCTCACCGTGTCCTTGGGGAGCGGACGCGAGTCCGCCGGCCAGCCGGTCCCGGTCGAGGGCTCGCCGTGGGCTCTGCCGGCGGAGGTGTTCGTCGACGCTCCCGTCGTCATGTCCGGGGAGTGAGGGGCCGTCACAGTGCGGTGGCGCACGCCTTCAGCGGTCCTGTACAGTTGCGCGCGGAGGTCTGTTCAACAGCGGTCGGCGCGCTTCGCGTACTCGTGAAATCTCTCGGACCTTCGCGGCCGCCGGGCGGAGCGCGGGCGCTGCGGATGAAGCACGGAGGTGATGCCGGTGGAGCCCAGGATCCCTACCCGTATGGGTGACGGTTCTCTCGTCGAGATGACCCGCTCCGAGATCAAGGCCGATCTCGAAGCGGGCACTCAGCTCGCGGCCAAAAAGGCCAAGGTGCCGGAGCTCGCCGAGGACGAGCTCGACCACCTGCTCGACATCTACGCCTCGGCGGCGCGCTTCACCGCCGTCGACATCGGCGACGAGGTCGTGCTCAGCAACGACGGCACCGGCACCAAGCACATCGGCAACCGCGTGCAGGACCTGCAGAGCTATGAGGCGCTGCTCGGCGTCGACATCGTAGAGCTCTGGCAGATCGACTACTCGTACAAGGCGATCAAGACCAACGTGGCCCACGAAGGCCAGACCATGAAGATCGCCCAGAGCCTGCTCACCAACCCGGTGCAGTACGGCGC
>JAPLCL010000043.1 GCA_026392265.1 Actinomycetota bacterium | reverse complement strand
AGCATGCGCCCGCCCAGCTCACGCATGGCCCCGGCCGACGACGTCGATGCAGTCGCAAAAGGTTCACCGCTGTGGGCCAAGTACGGCAACAGGGTCGACGCGCAGAGCGCTCGCGAGATGCTGGCAGGCCGCCTGCAGCCGCCTGCCGCGCCCGCGGCAAAGGCGAGGCCGACGCCGACGGTGCCGGCCCCGACGGCGCAGCACAAGCAGGCCGGCGCTGCCATCGCCGGCGGCGCGGCGGTCCTCGGGCAGTTTCTGAACTCGCGGCAGGGCAAAGCCGTGCAACGCGATGTCGTGCGCGGCTTCTTCGGTCTGCTGAAGAAGTCGCGGTAGTCGAGCGCCGGAGCCCTCGCGGCTGCGAGGGCTCCGGCGCTCTTTCGCCCATCCGGCTTCTGGTATGTTCTCCTCTTCGGCAAGCACTCAAGGTTGGGGGGTCGACGCCGCATGTCCCTGCTGCGACTCGACATCGACGATCGCCAGGTCGTGATGCACACCGAGGGCGCCGTGTGCGCCAGCACTCAGGAGCTCGCGGAGAGCGCGAGCTTCGCGCGTATCCTCGACCTCTACGTGGACCAGCTCGAGAGCCATAACCCGGCGGCGCTGGCCGAGCTGGGCCTCCCCGCGCGAGCCGCCGTGCTCGACCTCATCCGCCTGCTGGCCAACAACCCCCTCGAGCGCGTGGCGCGCACCTGGGCGGGACCGGATGACCTGCTGGCCGGACGCGAGCGCCTGCACGAGCTCGTGGAAGGCCTCTACGACTTCTGGCGCCGCTGGGACCGGTTCCTCGTGGTCCGCGCCGCGGCCGCCGCGCCGCCCGGCGACCAGCGCCCCCTGCGCGCCTTCAGCCAGACGGTGGAGACCCTCGCGCGGCTGGTCCGCGACCTCTACCGCGACGTGGCCGAGAACGTCACCGGCGGGCGGCCGCGCGTCTACCGGCAGGTCGCGGCCGGGGCCGAGGTGGGCGTCTATGCCGTGCCCCAGAAGTGGCCGGCCCCTGCTCGCTACCGCGAGCTTCTGGCCGGTATCCCCTTCGTGCGCAACCTGCTCATGTATCCGCCCCTGCTGCTCGACCCGCCGACCAACACGCGCAGCGGCCAGTTCATGGAGGTCTCCGAGAACCCGCTCAGCGGTCTCACGCTCGAGCGCGAGAAGTGGCTCTGCTATCCCGCGCTGGTCGGCCGGCTCGTGGTCTTCGTGTACTTCCATCAGCGGTTCGCCGGCCTGGGCCTGAGCCTTGCCAATCTCTTCGAGGTGGCGTCGGACGAGGAGATCGCCGCCGGCCCCGACGCCGTGTACCTCTACGGCGTCCCTCCAGCGTCGCTCGCCCGGTTCGGCGAGCTGCCCACCGTCTTCCACGACGACCGCGCAAGCCGATTGCTTGTCGCCGCGGTGCCGCTGGAGGATCGCTTCGGCTACTTCGGCTACCTCAAGAAGATGGTGCTCACGCTGCACAACGTCGCCGCCATGGACCGCGGCGTCATGCCGTTTCACGGGGCCTATACGCGGCTGGTGCTGGCCGACGGCAGCGCCGCCGGCGTCCTGCTGATCGGCGACACGGCCACCGGCAAGTCGGAGACGCTGGAGGCGCTGCGCATCGTCGGCGACGAGCGTATCCGTGAGGTGCGCGTGATCGCCGACGACATGGGCTCACTGGAGGTGGCCGCCGATGGACGCTTGCTGGGGTACGGCACCGAGATCGGCGCCTTCGTGCGGCTTGACGACCTACAGCAAGGCTACGCGTTTGGCCAGATGGACCGCGCCATCATCATGAGTCCAAATCGCGTGAACGCGCGGGTGGTATTGCCGGTGACGTCGCTTGAAGACGTGCTGCGCGGCTACGCCGTGGACTACCTGCTGTATGCCAATAACTACGAAGCGGTCGACGACGGGCACCCGGTGCTCGAGCGGCTGCCCGAGCAAGAGGCGGCGCTGGCCGTCTTTGCCGACGGCGCCGCCATGTCAAAGGGCACCACGACCGCGACCGGGCTCACGAACAGCTACTTCGCCAACCCGTTCGGGCCTGCGCAGCGCCCCGAGCAGCACGATGCGCTGGCCCGCAAGACGTTTGCCGCCGCCTACGCGGCCGGTGTCTATGTAGGGCAGCTGCGCACGCAGCTGGGGCTGCCCGGCTCCGAGAGCGTCGGCCCCCGCGCGGCGGCCGCAGCGCTGCTCGAGCTCATCGCCGGCGGCGGCGCTTCGCCGGCCGCCTCCTCCGGCGCCCCGAGCGGCCCACCTGAACCGAAAGGAGCGTGACGCCCATGCCGACGCTGTATGAATCAAGCGAGACTGCCTGGGAGCTCATCAGTCGCGGCAAGGTGCGTGACGTCTACGAGTACGCCCCCAACGAGATGCTCATCGTCACCACCGACCGGTTATCCGCCTTCGACGTCATCCTGCCGACGCCGATCCCCGACAAGGGCGTGGTGCTCACGCAGATCGCCAACTTCTGGTTCGACAAGACCAGCGTCATCGTCCCGAACCACATCGTCGACCCCGAGCCGTTCAGCACCGACGCGGAACGCAAGCACCTCGCCGGCCGGTCCATCGTCGTCCACAGAGCCGAGGCTTTACCCGTGGAGGCCATCGTGCGTGGGTACCTCACGGGCTCGGGGCGCAAGGACTACGAGAAGACCGGCAGCGTGTGCGGCATCCCGCTGCCGCAGGGGCTTGTGGAGGCCAGCCGCCTCCCCGAGCCGCTCTTCACGCCGTCGACCAAGGCGGCGCTCGGCGACCACGACGAGAACATCTCCTTCGCGCACACCGTCGAGCTGATCGGCAAGGAGCTGGCCGAGAAGGTCCGCGACGTTTCACTGGAGCTCTACGCGTTCGGCGCCGCCTACGCGCTGGAGCGCGGCATCATCATCGCCGACACCAAGTTCGAGTTCGGCATCCTCGATGGTGAGCTGATCCTCATCGACGAGGTCATGACGCCCGATTCGTCGCGCTTCTGGCCGGCGGACGGCTACGTGGCGGGCAGGAGTCAGCCGAGCTACGACAAGCAGTTCGTGCGGGACTACCTCGAGACGCTCGAATGGGACAAGACGGCTCCCGGGCCCGCGCTTCCGGCCGACGTGGCCGCGCACACCGCCAAGAAGTATCTGGAGGCGTGGCGTCGCCTCACGCAAGGATGAGCGCCGCGCCCATCTTCGCCGCCGCGCGGTACTGGGAGAAGCGCTACGCGGCGGACGGGCGCCTGTGGGGCGACGGCCCCAGCGAGCTGGCTCGCCTGGCCGTCGCTCGCCTGCGCCCGGCCCTCGCGGCGGCTCACGACGCGCACGCGACGTCGTTCACGCTGATCGATGTGGGCTGCGGCTACGGCCGCGACAGCCGCTACCTGGCGACCGAGCTGGGCTGTCGCGTGCTCGGCCTCGATCCGTCGCCGGCGGCGGTTGCGGAAGCACGCAAGGCGCCTCGCCCCGGCCTGGACGTGGAGTACGAGGTCGGCGACGTGGCGTCGCTGACCGACGGCGCCGAACAGGCCGGCCGTTTCGACGTCGCCTTCGCTGCCAACGTCTACCACTTGCTGAGCCCCGGCGGCCGCCGGGAGCTCGCGGCGGCTCTCGCCACCCTCGTGCGACCCGGCGGACTTCTCTTTCTGAGTACGCTCTCGCCGCGCGATCCGCGGCACTACGCCGTGGGCGAGCCGGTGCCGGGTGAGGAGCGCAGCTGGGTGGAGCAGGTCTACCTGCACTTCTGCACGGCCGACGAGCTGACGGCGGACTTCGCCGCCTTCATCGTGCTCGATGTCGAGGAGCGGTCCTACGACGAGTACAACGCAAGCGGCGTCGTGCACCGCCACGCGAGCTGGTTTCTGGAGGGCCGGCGGCGCTGAGAGAGCGGGGCGCCCGGCCGTCGTCAGTCGGCGCGGAACGGGTCGACGACGCGCAGTGGCCCGAAGGCGCGACCGTGCTGGAAGTCCTCGCTGTAGAGAGTCCGGCAGCCCCCCGCGAGAGCTGCCTCGACGATCAGGGCATCCGAGATCGACACCTGGCGGGAGGCGCTGCGGCTCGCCGCCAGCAGGACCATGCGTGGCGTGACCTGCACCACTTGATGCTCCATGAACTCCTGAAGAGCGAGTCGTGCGGTGGCCGGCTCGATCACCGTGCGCATTGTCCGGGTCGCGACGCTGTAGAACTCCTGTAGTACCTGAGTGCTGAGCACCGTCGAGCCGTCGGCGGCCGTCTGCACGTACAGTCGCTCGGCCAGCTCTTGCCGCTCTGGGTCCTCGTTGGCGAAGAGGTACACGAGCACGTTGGTGTCGAGGAACACCGGCGAGATCATCGCTGCGGCGCCTCGCGGGCATGGATCTCGTCGCGTGTCCAGGTGACGGGCCCGACCTCCGCTCGGCTGCGGTGCGCCAGCTCGATCAGCCGCTTCGCGGCGTCGGCCTGCCGCGACCTTTGGCCCGTGTAGTCGCGCAGGAACTCACGCACGACGGCGTTCACCGATGTGCCCTGCTCAACGGCGCGCAGACGCGCCTTCTTCAGAACGTCGTCCTCGATGGCGATAGTGAGATTGGCCACAGCACTGCCTCCATTTCGGTTCACAGGACCAGTGTCGCACAGGTTCACAGGCGACGGAGAGGGTCTGAATCACCCGCTGGGGCGACGGAGCGCGCCACAGGAGTGTCGCGGGTGGCGCGGTCTAGCGGTACGCCGTGCTGAAGGCGGCCGTGCTTGCCTCTGCGGCTTCGCCGACGAGCGCGCGCAGCCGCCCGAGGAGCGCCTCGTCGACGCGCAGGTCGTGACCGTCGACGCTGCCCACCGGCACGATGCCGCGCACGCTACTTGTGAGCAGCATGGCGTCGTCCGGGCGCAGGTCGGCGACCCGCGCGAACGCCTCGACTACGGGGATACCGTGGGCGCCGGCGAGCTCTTCGACTTTGGCGCGCATGACGCCCGGCAGGATGGCTCCTTCGGCCGGCGGCGTCACGAGGCCGCCGCCGCGGACGAGGAACATGTTCGAGGTGGCGCCCTCGAAGATCCGGCCCTCGTCGTCGACGAGGATGGCGTCGTCGGCGCCCGCGGCTTTCGCGGCGCGCTGGGCGAGGTACGACTGCATCACGGTCATCGCTTTGAGCTGCGCACGCACGCGCACGCCGAGGTAGCTGATCACGCGCAGCGGCCGCGCCGGGAACTGCCGCCGGTCGGTCTGGATGAGCAGGCCGGGCTTGCCCTGCGGCGGCCCGGCCGTGACCAGCACGCGGCAGGCGCCGTCCGGGACGGCGGCGGCCGCGGACAGCCGGCAGATCTGCGCGGCCATCTCGGCCCTGGAACAGGGGCGCTCGAGGCCGAGCTCCTCGAGGCCGAGGTCGAGACGCGCGACGTGCTCCTCGAAGAACACGGGGACGCCGCCCACCAGCTTGAGCGTCTCGTAGAGGCCGAGACCGTGGGTCAGCGCGCGGTCGGTGGCGGGCAGCATGGCTCTCTCTGCCGCCATCAGCTCGCCGTTGAGCATGAGAATGGTCATGGGCGGATTCTATCGTGCCGGCCCGGCGGCCGCTCAGCCGGCGCGCTCGGCGATGCCCGCGCTGACGGCACGCAGCATGCCGGCCGCTTTGTGTAGCGTCTCTCTGTACTCGTTTACCGGTACCGAATCTCGCACCGTCTCGAGCTCGTCGATGATCTCCATGCAGCGCACCTTGGGGCAGCCGGTGATGGTACCGCCGGGGAACATCGCCCTGGCGAGGTCGACGGCGTCGCGGTCCGGGTGGAGATGGCCGCGCACGTTGCTCACGATGTGGATGACGTGCGAGTAGTACTCGTTGACCATGAGCTCGGAGACCCGCACCGTACCGTAGTCGCAGACCTTGCCGAGGTCGTTGCGCTCGAGATCGACGAGCATGATGTGCTCGGCGCGGTCCTTGGGGTCGAGGTTCAACTCCTCTACCAGCGCGTCGTCCTCAGGGCGGCGGTCGCCGCGCGGGCGCGTGCCGGCGATGGGCCGCGTCTCGGCCCAGCCGTCCCGGTCCAGCGAGACGAGACGCTCCGGCGACGACGAGATGAGCTCGTAGTCGCCGAAGTGCAGATACCCCGCGAAGGGTGACGGGTTGACGGTGCGCAGTGTCTGATAGAGGTGCAAGCTCGGCAACGCGTAGATGCCGTCCAGGCGCTGCGACAGGTTGGCCTGGAAGATGTCGCCGGCGAACACGTACTCGCGGGTACGGGCGACCACGGCCTCGTACTCGGGGCGCGTGAAGTTGGAGCGGAACACGGACAGGTCGTTGCCGTGCAGGGCGGCGACGGCGGAATGGCGCGCGCCCGCGAGGGCTGCGCCCACGCGCCCGCCCGCCTGCGCCGCCCGGGCGTCGTCCCGCGAGAGCCGGTCGAGCAACAACGCTTCGCCGCCGGCGATGTCGCAGCGCAACAGCCTGCCGGGCAAGAAGACGTCGATGTCCGGCAGACCCAGGTCGTCGCGCGTCGTGTCGGGCAGGCGTTCGAGGTACCGCACCGCATCGTAGGCGAGCAGACCGAAGAGGGCCTCGGCCTCGGGAAAGTCGTTGCCGCCCATCGGGACCCCGTGCAACGCGGCCAGGCGCGTGGCGGCGCGCAGCGCCTCGAAGGGCTCGAGGCTCTCGAGCGCGCGCGCCCGACGCGCCAGCGCGCGCGCCGCCTCGTCCCAGTCCGCGCCGGGCTCAGCCGTCACCCGGACCACCCCGCCGCGGACGCGCAGGCGAAAGACGGGCTCCCAGGCGAGGTAGTGCCGGCGCGCCAGCTGCGCCGAGCCTCCGGCCGAGTCAAGGAGCACCACCGGCGCAAGCCCCTCAAGGCCCAGGCCTCGCAACAACGCGACAGGGTCGAGCGACGGGGCCTTGAAGGCGGTGAGGTGAGGGCTCATGGTCGCGGCGGCGGGACCGGGCGCGGCGCGCTACTCCCCGTCGTACTCGAAGTCCTCGGCTTGGCTGAGCGTGCGGAACTTGGTGTAGTCGCGCACGAAGCCCAAGCGGATAAGCCCGGTGGGGCCGTTGCGGTGCTTCGCGATCTTGAGCTTGACGACGCCCTTTGACGCGGGGTCGCTGGGGTCCTCGTACAGGAACATGACCATGTCGGCGTCCTGCTCGATAGCGCCCGATTCGCGCAGATCGGCGAGCTGAGGCTCGCGGTCGGCGCGCGCCTCGGGGGAGCGGTTGAGCTGCGAGACGGCGATCACCGGCACGTCGAGCTCGCGGGCCAGCTGCTTCATCGAGCGGGAGATGTTGGAGACCTCCTGCTGGCGGTTCTCGGCGCGGCTGTCACCGGACATGAGCTGCAGGTAGTCGACGATGACCAGCGACAGGGCATGCTTGGCCTGCAGGCGGCGCGCCTTGGCGCGCAGCTCGAACATGTTGAGGCCGGCGGTGTCGTCGATGAAGATGTCGGCCTTCTCGAGCTCGCCGGCCGCCTGCACGAGCTTCGCGAAGTCGTCGGCCGCGAGGCTGCCGGTGCGCACCTTGTGCGAGCTGACGCGAGCCGAGGAGCACATCATGCGCTCGCCCAGCTCCTGGGCACTCATCTCGAGGCTGAAAATGGCGACCGGTGACTTACCCTGCACGGCGACGGTCTGGGCGATGTTGAGAGCCAGAGATGTCTTGCCCACGCCGGGGCGGGCCGCGAGGACGATGAGGTTGGCCTTCTGAAAGCCGCCGGTGAGCCTGTCGATGCCTTCGAAACCGCTGGCGATGCCGCTGACACCGCCGCCGCCTTCCTGCATCTTCTCGAGGTACTCGAAGTTGCGGACCAGGATCTCCTTGATGTGCTGGAACTCGGCCATGCGCCGCTGCTGCTGGATGGCGAAGACCTTCTGCTCGCAGCGGTCGAGGAGCTCGTGAGTGTTACCGGGGTGCTGATAACCGAGCTCCGCGATCTCGTTGCCCACGCGGATGAGGGCGCGCAGCACACTCTGCTCGCGCACGATGCCGGCATAGTGGGCGGCGTTGGCCGCCGCCGGCACGAACTCGGCCAGCGAGTGCACGAGCTCGCGCCCTCCGGCGCGCTCGAGCACGCCCTCGCGCTCGAGCTGGGCGCTGAGGGTGACGACGTCGACCTCCTCGCCCCTGTCGTACAGGGTGAGGACGGCGCGGTACATGAGCCGATGCGTGTCGCGGTAGAAGTCGTCGGCCGAGAGCGACTCCGCGACGGCGGTGATGGCGTTCGGGTTGACGAGCATGGCGCCGAGCACCGACTGCTCGGCCTCGAGGTCGTGCGGCGGGAGATGGCTTGGTGCGGTCTCGAGGAGCGGGGCGGCCATGTGATCTCCGGGGCGTGCGGGTGGTCTGGAACCCGCAGTCTACGCGACGTGGCACCGTCATGATAGCGCTCGCCGATGACGGCAAAGAGCGGCGCACGAGCGACGGGCGGGGGCGGCTCAGCCGCCCCCGCCCGTCGGGGAAGAACGTTCGTCTGTCAGGCCGCTATTCGGGCGTGACGATGGTCTTGACCGTGGCGACGAAACCCTCTGCCACCTCGACGTCGACCATGAACGTGCCGAGCTCCTTGATGGGCTCCTCGAGCAACACCTTGCGCTTGTCGACGGTGAATCCGCGCGCGTCCTTGATGGCGTCGGCGATGTCGGCCCCGGTGATGGAACCGAACAGGCGATCGCCCTCGCCGGCCTTGGCGGTCAGCGTGAGCACGGTCTTGTTGAGCGTGGCCGTGTACTCCTCGGCCTGGACCGCCATGCGCGCATCGCGTGACTTGCGCTCTTCTTCGCGGCGCCGGAACTCGGCGATCTTGCCGGGGGTGGCCGGCTCGGCCAGTTTGCGCGGGATCAGGGAGTTGCGCGCGTAGCCCCGGACCACGTTGGCCAGTGAACCTTTTTCGCCGAGGTTCTCGACGTCCTGGAGCAGGATGACCTCCATGCAGCCCTCCTCAGCGGCTGGCGTTGGGCAGAAGCGCCATTTCACGGGCGCGCTTGACCGCCACCTCGACCTGGTTCTGGTGGCGCCGGCAGGTGCCGGTGACGCGACGCGGGCGGATCGTGCCCTTGTCGGAGACGATGCTGTGAAGCGTCGAGGGCCTCTTGAAGTCGACCTCCTCGACCTTCTCTTTGCAGAAGCGGCAGGAGCGGGTTGGTGTGGGACTCGGCATGCGTGTGCTCTCCTTGCGGCGCTCCGCGGAGCGCCGTCACCTACAGCTTAGAAGGGGATGTCGTCGTCGCCCGACTCGGCAAAATCGCCGCTGGGCGGCTGGCTTGCGCCGGGGCCGTTGAAGGCCGCGCCGCCACGATCGCGGGCGGGCTGGTCGCCGGCGTCGCGCGGGCCGATGAACTGCACGCTGCTGGCGACGACGCTGACGGCCGACCGCTTCTGGCCTTCCTGCGTCTCCCAGGAGCGCCAGCGCAGACGGCCCTCCACGGCGACCTGGCGGCCCTTGCTGAGGTACTGGGCACAATTCTCGCCCTGCGCGCCGAAGACGTCGATGTCGAAGTAGTTGGGCCGCTCGCCCCACTCTCCGGTCGTGGGGTCTTTGGTGCGCTCGTTCACCGCCAGGCCGAGCCGGCACACGCTGGTGCCGCTGGGCATGGCGCGGAGCTCAGGGTCGCGCGTTAGATTGCCGACGAGGACGACGACGTTGACTGAACCGGCCACGGTGGACTCCCTTCCCTCGAAAAGGTCGCTAGGACTTCTGCCGCGTGGTCATGAAACGCAGGACCTCGTCGGTGATGCCCAGCACGCGTTCGACTTCGGCGAGGGTCTGGGGTGTGGACGTGAACGTGATGACGGTGTAGACGCCTTCGGTCTCTTTCTTGATCTCGTAGGCCAGCTTCTTCTTGCCCCACTCATCGACGCCGGCGACGTTGCCTTTGTCCTTCTCGATGTTGGTGCGTAGCCGGTCGACGATCTCTTTCTGGCGCTCCTCGTCTGCGTTCGGGTTCACGATGAGCATGAGCTCATACTTGTTGATCGCGATCACCTCCTGTGGTCTTCGCGGCCCCAGCCTCGGATGCTGGAGCAGGGGTGACAAGCCGCCTTGCGGCGGCGTGAACGGGCACTCTACCAGCCCTCACCGGTGAGAACAAACCCTAGCGCGCCGCGGGGAGCGGCAACAGTGTGACGATGGCGCCGGGCGGGTGACGTTTGGCGCCCGGGGGCGGTTACGTTGGCCGCGCGGGCAGGACCGGCGAGACCTACACGAGAGCACAGTCGACGATCAGGCCTCGGCAACAAGCCGGCTGGCGGCCGGCACGCCGGTGTCGACTTCTTCCAGGGCGAGCTCGCCCTCGACAAGACCGGCCACGCTCCAGATGGCAGCCAAGCGCGGCCGGCCGGTCTCGTCCGAATGCATGTGCAAGAAGGCGGGCTTCACGCGTGCAATGAGCTCGCGCGCATAGGCGTCGTCGCCGCCGAAGGCCGCGACGATCGCGTCGACGGCCCGGCCGACGCTGTCGGCGCGAAGGGTCGCCAGGCCGCCGACCCGGAGGTCCTCCGCGAGCAGGCTGAAGAACTCGCGGACTTCCGCGCGGTGGATCTCCCCGACGATGAGTCGCCCGGGGTCCATGCGCCGGGCCTTGGCGAACAGGGAGGGGATGTTGGTATCGGCATCGACGCCGAGGCGCACGCAGAACGAGCGTTCCTTCAAGGCAGGCAGGTCCGGGCCGCGCTCGATGGCGACGAAACGGTCGTCCACGGCGACGAGCTCAAAGAGTGAGTTGAGCAGCGTGGACTTGCCGGTGGTCCGCTCGCCGAAGATCACCAGTGTGCGGCGGTCGCCGATGAACTGCGCCAGCGTGGCTCCCTGTCCGCCGGTGAAGGTACCTGCGTCGAGGAGACCGCGAAATGTCGTGGAGAGGACGCCGGGCGCGGCGACCTCGCCGGCGTACATCACCGAAGTGTGCGAGAAGAGCGTGGCGCGCCGCGCGACGAAGTACTCGAGGTAGGCGCCGACCTGCGCCTTGAGCAGGCTCCGCAGGATCTCGAGATGCTCGTGCGTCGTCTCGCCGATGCGGGCGCGTTCGAGCTTGCTGATCGCCGCGTCGATCTCCTTGATGAGCGCGACCTGGACGGCGCGCAGGGCGTCGTCGCGGCCGACGGCCGCGACGCCTGGCGGTGCGCCGTCCCCTTCTTCCCCTTCGTCCCCTCCGTCTTCGCCAGGGTCCCCACCGGGGGCTCCAGCCGCTTCGATCTCGTCGTCCGCCAGCATCACTCACCCCTCTGCACGCAGCGCGGTCGACTCCCCTATCGGCAGATTGGCCGGCGGAGGCGAGCCATCCGGCGCGCCGGGCTTCGCCGGCCGCGATGAGTGGTACAGTCCGGGCATGACGATGGCGACCGACACGATCACCGCGCGGCTGTTCGCCGGCCTCGAGACACAGACCGCCGAGCGTCGCACGGAGCACTCATTCCTTCTGGCCGAGACGCCCACGGTGGGCGCGGTCGTGGGGCGGCTCGGCCTCGCACCGGGCGCCACAGGGATCGTCCTCGTCAACGGCGTGCACGCCGGAGGCGACCGGGCGCTCGCGCCCGGCGACGAGATCTCGCTGTTCCCGCCGCTCGGGGGAGGGTGACGCGGCGCCCGCGCTCGAGTCGCCCCTTGCGGCACCCGAAGATCTGACGCCGCTGCGGCGCCATCGCTTTGCGGAGGCCATCGTCGGTCTGCTCCTCGGCGCGTCCCTCGTGTGCATCGGTCTTGTGGCGGCCCGCATGATCTACTCGCACACGGTGCACTACTGGTTCCTTATGTGGAACCTGGCGCTGGCTTGGGTGCCGTTCGTGTTCGCCGGCGTGGCCTACACTCTTGCCTCGGCGCGCCGTGCCGTGCTCTATGCCCTCATCGTCGTCGCCGCCATCGTCTGGCTCGTGTTCTTTCCCAATGCACCGTACATTCTCACCGACTTCCTGCACCTCGGCAGTATGGGCGATATCGTCCCCGGCTGGTACGACGTGCTGATGCTGTTCTGGTTCGCCTGGACTGGCCTCCTTCTGGGCGTGGTGTCGCTCTATCTGATGCAGGACATCGTCGCGCGCGCCTTCGGCGGCGCGACCGGCTGGGCGTTCGTCATCGCCGCCGCCTTCCTCGGCAGCTTCGGCATCTACCTGGGCCGCTTCTTGCGCTGGAACAGCTGGGACCTGCTGCGCCGGCCGATGCCGCTGGCCGGGGAGCTGTTCGGCAAGGTCACCGACCCTGCCTCGCAGCCCCGGCTCCTCGGGTTCACGCTGCTGTTCGCCTTCCTCTTCCTGTTCATCTACCTGGCGGTCTACATCTTCGCGAAGCTCACCAAGCCGGGTGCGGACGCCGGCGACCGCTGAGCGTCCGCGTCGGCGCGCAGTGAGAGCCCGCTCAGAGGGGTTGCCCGCAGCCTCCGCGGTGCTACACTCGCCGACATGGCAGCAGGCAACATCCCCCGTCTCATCGAGACCCTCAAGGCACGGGCCGGCGACGAGAAGCGCCTCGCCTGCACCGAGGCGTTCAAGATCGCCCGCGACCTCGACGTTCCACTGGCCGACGTCGGCCGCACCTGCAACGAGCTGGGCATCAAGATGATGCAGTGCCAGCTCGGCTGCTTCTAGTCGCGAGGTCGTGAGCCGCGGTCGCTGGGCGACCGCGGCTTGTGTGCGGACCCTTCTTCATGGCTCGCTCCCGGCCGCGGCGTCGCCGTGCCTCCCTTCAGGTGGAGTGTTATCAGGTTCGTCCTGGCGGGAAGGTGATGCGCATGAGTCGCCAACGGCGCGCGAAGGGGGGAACCCCCTTTCTTCGCGCCTTCCTCCATCCGGCTTGCATCGCCGGGCCCGACGAGAGGTGAGCACAATGACTGCAGTCAACGCGACGGACGTGACGAGCTACCAGATGTACATCGGCGGTCGCTGGGTCGACGCGTCGAGCGGCGAGACCACGGAGATCCTCGACCCGTCCAGCGAAGAGGTGTTCGCCCGCGTGCCCAAGGCGACCGTCACCGACGCCGAGACCGCCGTCAGGGCGGCGCGCGCGGCGTTCGACACGGGTCCCTGGCCGCGCATGAAGGCGGTCGAGCGCGGCGAGATCCTGCGGCGGGCCGCCACGCGGATCCGCGAGCGCGCCGACGAGCTGGCGCGCCTCGAGAGCCGGCAGATGGGCAAGCTCTTTTCCGAAGCGATCGTCGACATGAGCGATGCCGCGCACACCTTTGACTACTATGCCGGCCTCGTGGTCGAGGCTCACGGCGAGACGCTTGAAGTGCCCGGCGAGACGATGAGCATGGTGGTGCGCGAGCCGGTCGGCGTCACCGTCGGCATCACTCCGTGGAACTACCCGATGCTCATGGCCGCCTGGAAGGCCGCGCCGTCGCTCGCCGCCGGCAACGTGATGATCCTGAAGCCGGCCACCGTGAGCCCGTTGACCAATCTCGAGCTGGCGCGGATCTTCGAGGAAGTCGGCCTC
>JAPLCL010000229.1 GCA_026392265.1 Actinomycetota bacterium | reverse complement strand
GCCCACGGCCTGCACTCCGTGCCCGTGGCCGTGGGCGCGCGCGGCGCTCTCGTGGTAGCCGCCGCGTCTCACGTCGCCACCGTCGTGCTCCTGGCCGCCGTGGGGCTGCTCTCGGGCCTCGACTGGATCTACTGGCTCGGCCTTGTGATGGTCGCCGTCGTGCTCGCCTGGCCGCATGTCGACATCGCACGTCGCGGCCTGCCCCGCGTCGGCATGGGTTTCATGACCGTCAACGGCGTCGTGGGTCTGTTGTACGGCGCCGTGGTCATCGTGGCCGTGCTGGTGGGCTGAGCAGCCCGGGGACGACGCCGCCGCGCCGCCGCGGCGGCGCTTGGCCGCTCCCCACCGCCGAGCCTGCGACGCGGGCCAAACGGGCTCGCCGCCGTATACCCGGGATGGTACAATGGCGGCGCTCGATGGGCGGTCGCGGAAGGGGCGCCTCCCCTCGTCGTCTTGCCCGTGAAAGCAGCCGCAGGGGTTCGCTCGTTTGCCTGATGACGGTCACCGATACCGGCCGAAGCCTCGCGCGTGGTACGCCGCGCCGTGGGTCGCCGTGCTCGTCGTCGTGGGCTTCATCGCCGTGCTGGCCGTCGTCCTCGTGATCCCGGTGTGGGCCACCGACACTCCCGCATACTGCATGTCGTGCAAAGCCACAAAGCCTGCCGGCCTCGCCTGGAAGACCTCGACGCACGCCGAGGTCTCGTGCACCGAGTGCCATGTCCCCCCCGGCTTGGGTAACGCCGTCAAGTGGCGCAGCCGTGAGTGGCTCAACGTCTGGGCCGACTACCTCAACGTGCCGCGTCTGCCCAGCAAGGGGCAGCGCCCCGGCAACGACAACTGCCTCAAGTGCCATCCGCTCGACGAGATCCCCAGCCAAAACGGCGACATCCGCATGCCGCACGAGGTCCACGTGGATCTGCGCAACCTCACCTGCGCCGACTGCCACAACCAGGTGGCGCACCCCAAGCCGGGGAGCTCCGGTACCAGCGTGTCGATGGCGGTGTGCTCGATGTGCCACAACGAGAACGGCGCGCCTGCCGACTGCACTGTCTGCCACATCACCCCGCCTCCCACCGACGTCCACCCCAAGGATTACCTCACGACCCACGGCACGCAGGCGTTCGCCGATCCTGAGTCGTGCATGCGCTGCCACCACAGCAAGGCGGAGTTCTGCGACCCGTGCCACGCGAAGCCGCCGCCCGATCACTTCTCGGGGACGTGGCGGTATGCGCACGGTCCCACCGCCACGAAGAACCCGCTGTCATGCACGGGCTGCCACGACGCGGACACGTTCTGCGAGCAGTGCCACAAGGTGCGGCATCCGTCCGACTGGGTGCAGACACACGGCGGCGTTGCCGCGCAGAGCCCGGGCGCGTGCCTGGTGTGCCATCCGCAAGGCATGTGCGCGGACTGTCACCAAAAGATGGGCGTGAAGCCGTGACGCGCCGCCGCGCCGCCGCCCTCGCTGTGCTGCTGACCGTTGCCGCGGTTCTCGGCTTGGCGGCCGCGGCCGTTGCCTCGCCCGCTCCCTCCACCGCCCAGTCGGCGCTCAGCGGCACCGGCAACGACGCCTGCTTCCACTGTCACGGCCAGCAGGACATGATGAGTCGCAAGATCGACGTCGACGGCCGGCAGAAAAGCCTCTTTGTCGACCGGGCGTTGTACGATGCTTCGCGCCACGGCGGGTTGGCGTGCACGAGCTGTCACATCGGCTTCAAGCCCGGCTTACACGATGCCGGCCAGACGCGGGCCTGGCTGATCACGGCGAAGCTCACGGCCTGCGGCAACTGCCACGCCGACGTGTTCGACATGTACCGCGGCTCGTTCCACGGTAGCCTGGTGTTCGGCAAGTCGAGCGGTGAGGCGCCGGTGTGCGCCGACTGTCACGAGGCTCACAACATCATGCCGCCGGACTCTCCCGAGTTCCGCGCCAGCATCGACGGCCTGTGCGCCCAGTGCCACGCGGAACAACTGAAGACCTACCTGGACAGCTACCACGGCAAGGCTTTCTACCTGGGCGATGCCAAGACCGCCGTCTGCACAGACTGTCACGGCGGTCACAAGATCCTGCCGCCCTCCAACCCCGAGAGCATGGTGTCGCAGCAGAACCTTGTGGCCACCTGCGCCCAGTGTCATCCGGGGGCCAACGAGAACTTCGCCGGCTTCATGGTCCACGTCGACCCGCAGAGCCCCAGCTCCTCGTTCGCTGTCTGGACGTTCTACGCCCTCTACATCATGCTCATCGCGGTGGTCTTCACGTTCGGCTTCGTGCACACGGCCCTGTACATCTACCGAGGGATCAAGGATGGCCTCTACAGGCGAAACCGTCACGGCTGACGTCGCGCCCCAGCAGGTGCGCACGCGCATCGAGTACCGGCGGTTCAACGTGTTTCACCGCTGGATGCACTTCCTTGTCTTCACGAGCTTCACGGTGCTCGTCTTCACGGGCATGCCGCTCAAGTACAAGGACACCGAATGGGCGCGCTGGTTCATGGACCTCTTCGGCGGCGTCACGGCGGCCGGCGTCTACCATCGCATCGCCGCCATCGTCACGGTGTTCTACTGGACTCTCGAGTTCACGTTCATGGTAGTCATGGTGCTGCGCAGCCGGGGCAAGCTGCTCAGGAGCCCCGGCTCGATGATGCCGAGCAAGAAAGACCTGCAGGACGTGATCGGCATGTTCGCCTGGTTCTTCGGCAAGGGCCCCAAGCCGCAGTTCGACCGCTACACGTACTGGGAGAAGTTCGACTACATGTCCCTCATGGCCGGCACCGTCATCATTGGCGCGACCGGGTTCATGATGTGGTTCCCGCTCTGGTTCACGAAGGTGCTGCCCGGTATCTTCCTCAACATCGCTCTGGTGATCCACTCCAACGAGGCGCTGCTGGCGATGGGCGTGATCTTCATCTTCGTGCACTTCTTCAGCGCCCACGTCAGGCCCGAGAGCTTCCCGCTCGACA
>JAPLCL010000262.1 GCA_026392265.1 Actinomycetota bacterium | reverse complement strand
GACGCAGGCGCGAGCCATGATGATGGCGCTCAAGGAGGCCGGCCTCGAGCCGTCGGCGATCGACTACATCAACGCCCACGGCACGGCCACCAGCGCCGGCGACGACGCTGAGACCAAAGCCATCAAGGTCGCGCTGGGCGAGCATGCGCGCAAGGTCGCGATCTCGTCGAACAAGTCGATGATCGGCCACTGCCTGGGCGCCTCCGGAGCGATCGAGGCCGTGGCCACCGTCCTCACGATCGTCAACAGCCTGCTGCCGCCGACCATCAACCTCACCCACCCAGACCCGGCCTGCGACCTGGACTACGTGCCGCTCGAGTCGCGTTTTCGCAAGGTCGAGGTAGCCGCCAGCAACAGCTTCGGCTTCGGCGGGCACAACGTCACCCTGGTCTTCCGCCGCTTCGACGGCTGACGACCGGCCGCGTCTCTCTCATGAACGTCACCGTCGAGATCGAGCGCCGCGACTCCGACCCCGTGAAGCCCGAATGGGTGTGCCCTTCGTGCACGCAGCCCGCCCGGCTCGCCGAGGTGCGGGCAGGCCTCATGGTGTGCCCGCAGTGCGGCTTCCATCTGCGTATCAGCGCTCGCGAGCGGATCCGGCAGCTCGTCGACGCAGGCACCTTCCGCGAGCTCTGGAGCAGCGTGCTGACGCTCGACCCTCTCAAGTTCGCCGATCTCGAGACGTACCCTGAGCGCGTCCGCGAGGCGCAGGCCACGACGGGCCTCAACGAGGCGATCATGACCGGGACGGCCGCCATCGACGGCACGCAGTGCGTGCTCGCCGTCATGGACTTCGGCTTCATGGGCGGCAGCATGGGAAGCGTCGTCGGCGAGAAGCTGTGGCGCAGTGCAGAGCTGGCCGCCGGAGAAGACCTGCCACTCGTCGCAGTCTGCAGCTCCGGCGGCGCCCGTATGCAAGAAGGTATCCTGAGCCTCATGCAGATGGCCAAGACGAGCTGCGCGGTGGATCTCATCAACGAGGCCGCGTCGCCGTTCGTGACGATCCTCGCCGACCCGTGCACCGGCGGCGTGGTGGCGAGCTTCGCGACGCTCGCCGACATCTGTATCGCGGAGCCGGGTGCGCAACTGTACTTCACCGGCCCGCGCGTGATCGCCGAGACCACGCACGAAACGCTGCCGGAGGGCTTCGGCAGCGCCGAACGTAACCTGCAGCTCGGTCACCTCGATGCGGTGGTCGCACGCAAGGATCTGCGCGCCAGGGTCGGTAACTACCTGCGACTTCTGGGGGGAGGTGAGGAACCTGACCGAGTCACAACGACCGGCGGACGAGAACGAGGCACGGGTGGGATGGCTCAGACAGCGCTTGAGCGAGCTAAAGCGTTTGCCACTTATGCCCGGCGTCCATTTGTCGGAGGAGATCGAGAAGCTGCAGGCGAGACTGAAGAGCCTGCAGCGCGAGAGCCGTCGCCATGACGCCTGGGTGACCGTCGAGATCGCGCGCCACAATGAACGGCCGCGGACGCGCGACTACATCGGGTACCTCATCGAGGGCTTCGAGGAGCTCAAGGGCGATCGCCTGCGCGCCGACGACCCGGCGATCGTGGGTGGGCTCGGCTGGTTCCGCGGACGCGCCGTGCTGGTCGTCGGCCACCAGAAGGGCAGGACGCTCGACGAGCAGGAGCTACACAGCTGGGGCATGGCCAAGCCCGAGGGTTATCGCAAGGCGCAGCGGCTGTTCGTCCTGGCCGAACGGCACGGCCTGCCAGTGCTGTCGTTCGTCGACACGCCGGGTGCGTACCCTGGTGTAGCCGCCGAGGAGGGCGGCCAGGCGCGCGCCATCGCCGAGACCATGCTCAAGATGGCGCGCCTCAGCGTGCCGGTCATCGCCACGGTGATCGGCGAGGGCGGCTCGGGCGGAGCCCTCGCCCTCGCCGTCGCCGATCGTGTGCTCATGCAGGAAAACGCCACCTACTCGGTGATCACGCCGGAGGGCTGCGCCGCCATCCTCTGGCGCGACGCCGCCTTTGCGCCGCAGGCCGCCGAGGCTCTCAAGCCGACGGCCTCGCACCTGCTCGAGCTCGGCGTCGTGGAGCGCGTCGTCGCGGAACCTCGCGGCGGCGCCCACCACAACCCCGAGGGCGCCGCGGCCAGCGTCGGCGAGGCCATCTCCGAGGCGCTCGCCGAGCTCGACGCCATCGCTCCGGAGGAGCGCCGCCGCCGCCGCCGCGAGCGCTTTCAGCAGCTCGGCCAGTGGTCGGACCCAGCTCTCCCGCCGGGTACGCTGTCACTCTTCGGGGGCTACTCGACGACGCTCGAATGAGCGCGCCGCGCGCCCACGCCGGCGGCTCGCGGCGCGCCCGGGCGCTCGCGATACTCGTGCTCCTTCTGGTCGCCGCCGCCGGCACGACGGGTTGCCGCGGCTCGAGCTCCGCCGCCGTCGGCCCGTTTCTTGGCACGTGGCAGCGCGTCGAAGCGGGCGCGCCGAACCCCGAGTTCACGCTGACCATCGCCGCGCAGGGTGACGGCGTAGAGCTAACGTTCGCGAACCTCGGCAACGGGATGAGCGAATCGGTCGCCGGCACGGTCGCAGACGGCTCCATCGCCTGCACGCTGCCGAACGCCGATGGCGACTCCTCCGCGTCGCCGCTGGCGAACGTCCCCACCGAGTCCGACTTGCGGCTCAGCCCCGGCGAAGACGGTCGGCTGGTCGTCGACCTCGTGCTGCCCGGCGGCGCGCTCGAGCCCATCTGGACATACCAGCGCGCCGACGAAGCGAGCCTCGCGTCGCCGTGAGGTGAGGGCCGGCGGAGCCGCGAAGCGGCGTGCCCGGCCCGATATCGGGTAGGCTCAAGGGCATGCCGCCCGTCATCACCGTCGAGAACCTGCGCAAGGTCTACGGCCATCACGTGGTCGCCGTCGACGATATCTCTTTGGCGGTCGAGCGCGGCGAGATCTTCGGCCTGCTGGGCTCGAACGGCGCCGGGAAGACCACCACGGTCGAGTGCGTGCAGGGCCTGCGTCGCGCCGACGGCGGCGTCCTGCGTGTGCTGGGGCTCGATCCACAGACACACGCCCGCGAGCTGCGCCGCCGCATCGGCTCGCAGCTCCAGGAGGCGGCGCTACCCGACCACGTGCGCGTGTGGGAGGCGCTGGACCTCTTCTCTGCCATCACCCCCGGGGGTCACGATTGGCGCGAGGTCATGGAGCAGTGGGGCCTGAGCGATAAGCGCAAGGCGTCCTTCCACAGCCTGTCGGGCGGCCAGCGCCAGCGCCTGTTCGTGGCTCTGGCCCTGGTCAACGGGCCCGAGGTCGTGTTTCTCGACGAGATGACCACCGGCCTCGACCCAGCGGCGCGTCGCGTCGCCTGGGACCTCGTGCGTCTGGTGCGTGACATGGGCACCACCGTGGTGCTCGTGACGCACTTTATGGAGGAAGCGGAGCGCCTCTGCGACC
>JAPLCL010000126.1 GCA_026392265.1 Actinomycetota bacterium | reverse complement strand
CGACACGTCCTGGGCCGAACTCGTCAGCCGCGATGTCAGGCTCACGGCCGGGGCCTTCGCCGGCGTCACCGCACGGGTCGTCGTGGCGTCGTACACCACCATCCCTCACCTCTACGCGGTCAAGAACGGCGTCTTGCTGACGGTGGCCGGCGGCGCCACGGCCGAGGAACTGATCGCCATTGCCGAATCGCTGCGGCCCTACCCACCCGATTGAGACTGGAGGACGCCATGAGGATCCACGAACACAGATGCATGGCGGGGTTGTCGTCGGGCTTGGCTATCGCTGCGCTCGCGCTGCTGCTGGCAAGCGCGACGGGATGTGGCGGCTCGACGACCACCCCGACGAATGGAGGATCGACACCGCAGGCGTCCCCGTCCGTCGCCGCTGCTCCCGAGCGCCTCGTGGGCAGCGACTCGGTCGCCGTCACCCAGAAGGTCGTCGACCTCGCACGAGCCGCGCTCCACGCGCCGACCGTCGCCAAGCTCGTGCGTCCTTACGCCCGGGAGGCGGTCGTCGACGACTTCAGCTACAACCTGCACTTCCAGGGCAGGGCCGAGGGCGCAAAGGCGTTCCGCAAGAATCTCGCCGAGTACACGGGCGCCCGCTGGACCGCCGGCCACGCCGGTCGCGGCTGGGCGGCGGTCATCTGGGGGGCTACCGCCTCGCTGGGGGCGGCCGGCGATGGCGCGACCGTGCTCGAGATCCGCGACGGCAAGATCGCCCGCGAGACGCTCTACTACAACAGCAGCAATATGCCCTTCTAGCTCGACTGGGCTGCGACGTGGGGCCGCCGGCTGTGAGGGCTCGGGACGTTGAGGAAGGTGAGGTCATGAAAGGTCCAAGTGGATTCCGGGTGTTCGGGTCCGTCACGCTCGCGCTGACGTCTCTCGTCGTGATCACCGCCTTCGCGCTCGCCGCCTGCGGCGGCGGCACGACCCAGACCGCCGCCCCGCAAGCATCTCCGGGCGCGACCGGCTCGCCCTCTGCTGAGCCGCCGCGCCGCGCCGCTCCCCTGCCGACACCCACGGTCGCCGGCACCATCGCCTTCGCCAAGGTGAGAGCGGCGGGGTCCCTCTACAGCGATATCTGCGTCGTCCGCACCGACGGCGCGCAGCTCAAGATGGTGGCCCGCTCCGGGTCCTATCGGGCCCTCAACCCCGCGTGGTCCCCTGACGGCGGCACCATCGCCTTCACCGCCCTTGGGCCGTTGGACGGTGGTGCCGCTACCGCGACCCTGGCGGTCATGAGAGCGGACGGCGCCCTCCTGGCGTCGCTCACGGATGTTCGGACCCACGGCGACGAGGCGGCATGGTCGCCGGACGGCACACGGATCGCCTTCGCGCGGTCCTGGTCGACGGGACGGACCGCCATCTTCGTCATGAACGGCGGCGGGATCATGAGCGCGGACGGTGCCGGTCTCCGGCGCGTCACGCGCCCGGCGGCAGGGACGAGGGCTGCCGCGCAGGCCGACCGGTCCCCCGTGTGGGCGCCGGACGGCAGGATCCTCTTCCTCCGCTCCGGCGACGTGTTCGCGGTGGACCCCGACGGGAGCGGGCTCACCACCATGACGGACGTCGGGAGCATCGCCGAGTTCGCGCTCTCGCCGGACGGCAGGAGGATCGCCATCTCCGACGGCAAGCGTGACCGCGTCGTGCTCATGGCGCTGCACGGGGGCGGGCATCCGGTGAAGCTCCTCGACCCGGTCTCCGACTACGCCGCCAGCGATGGCCAGAGCCGGGACGCGACTCTGGCCTGGGCGCCGGACGGGAAGGCGCTGGCGCTGGCCACCAGCGCCGGCCTCTACATCGTCAACGCCGATGGCTCGGGACTCTCCGCGGTCCCCGGCGTCGGCGCTGCGCTCGACCCCGCGTGGCGGCCGCAGTAGGGACGTCGGTCGGCGGGACGCCTTCTAGCGGGGCCATGACGCGGGCGACCCGCTCAGCGCCCAAGGATCACGACGGGAAGGGGGATGAGATGAAGCGGACGGGGAAGCTCCGAACACCTCCATCTGTCTCGATGGTCCCGAACGTCGAACATGCGATCTGCCCCGACTGGCGGCCGGAGTAGGGCCGCCGGACACCCGGCTCTGAAGCCGAGCGGCACGAGGGAGAAGGAGCAGGTCATGACCGAATTGAGACAGGAGGACGTCATGAGCACCCGTGGGGACAGGTGCCGAGCGGGCCTGTCGGCGGGCTTGGCTATCGCTGCGCTCGCGCTGCTGATGGCGAGCGCGACGGCATGTGGCGGCTCGGCGGCCACCCCGGCGAATGGAGGATCGACACCGCACGCGTCCCCGTCGGTCGCCGCCGCTGCTCCCGAGCGCCTCGTGGGCAGCGACTCGGTCGCCGTCACCCAGAAGGCGATCGACACCTACAGCGCCGCCTGGGACGCGGGGAGCGTCGCCCAGCTCGGCCCCCTCTACGCCCGCGACGTCGTCTTCGACTGCCACGCCACCGGGGTGCACGTAGATGGCCGGGCGGCGTTTCTCAAGCTGATGGGAGAGGTCTGCGCCATGACCACAAGCGCCCGCACCCTCGCAAGCCACGCCGACCCCGGCTGGGGGGTGCTCGAGTTGCGCCAGGACGTCGCAGAGGGGTCGATGCAGATCCTCCAGCTCGTCGAGACCCGCGGCGGCAAGATCGTGCGCCTCGCGAACTACTACCAGCCCATCGAAAGCCAGTTGAGCCCGCTGCGTAGTGCGAACCCGCTGAGGTCGGCACCAGGACCGGCGGACACACCGGCGGCAGCCGAGGCCGCAGCACTCGCGTACGCGGCCGCGCTGCAGGCCAAGGACGCCGCCGCGGTAGCCGCCTTGAGCGCGCCCACGATCGCCTTCGTGGACACCGCCTCCAGAACTGTGGGCAGCGGCCCCGGTGACGTGCAGCGGCACTACGCCGAGATCTTCAGGACGCCGGCCGACCTGGCCTTCACGCACCCGCGCTACGTCGTCGGCCGCGGCTGGGCGGCCGTCATCTGGACCGCCGGCAGCCAGTCCAACGGGGCGAGCGGCAGCGGCGTGACCATGCTGGAGATGCGAAGCGGCAAGATCCGCCGCGAGACGCTCTACTACAACAGTTCCAACGTCCCGTTCTAGCCCCGACCACGGGCAGCGGGAGAGCCGGCCGGCTTGAGATCGAGTGGGCCGCTGAGGAAGGGAGAGGTCATGAAGGGGCACGGTGAATCCAGTGATGCGAAGGCCGCGATCATGCTGGCGCTGCTCGTCGTACTCGCAACGCTCATGTTCGCCGCCTGCGGCGGCTCACCCACGAGCGGCAGCCCGGCGAGCATGACGACGCCATCGACAGCGGCGTCCCCGGCGACCACACCGCCCGCCGCCTCCGACCCCGCGCAGGTGGCGAGGACCGAATCGGTGGTGAAGGCACTCATGGCCACCTGGAACAACGAATGGAGCGCCAACAAGGATCGGCAGGCGCTCTCGCCGTTCTTCGCGGACGACGTGATGTACTACGACGCCACCATCGACGGGGTGATCACCAAGAGCGATCTGGACGCCATGAGCCAGGATCCCGGCTGGTGGAAGACCTTTCGGCTGACCCAGAAGTCCTCCTTCGTCTCGGCGGATGGCCGGTTCGCCGCCACGCTGGGCGCCATCGCGATACGAGATGAGTCGGGCGACCTGCCGTGGCAGCCGGCGGTCTCCGTGCTTGCGGTCGCGAGCGACAAGATCGTGTGGGAGTACGACTACTTCGGTGGTGAGCCGGGCAAGGCCAAGCAGACCGAGCCCATGCCCAGCATCGCGCGCAGCGCGGTCGCACCGGGGTCCCCGGCGGCCGAGACGGCGATCGCCGAGGCGACGGCCGCCATCAGCAAGTGGCTTTCGGCCTTCAACGGCAGGAATGCCACGTTCTTCCTGTCCTCCTATGCCGACAAGGCCACGTACGTCGACGTCGTCAGCCCCAGGTGGCGCGTCATGACCAAGAGCCAGCTGGCCGCCGACGTCGCCTCCCGTTTTCCCAGGAGCGAGTTCGCGTCGAAGCTGGAACCGGAACCCGGCTCGCCCACGGACGAGGCCTTCTTCGTTTCCGCCGACGGCCGCTTCGCCGCCGTGCAAGGAAGCTACGAGGACACAGGAACTGATGGCGCCAAGCCCATGCTCGTCATCCTGGAGCTCAGAGCCGGCCAGATCATCCGGCAGTACAACTTCGTCGCCATGGACCGGAGTGTGCTGCGGCCCTAGCTCGCCAGACCCTCCGCTCGACCCGCCGTTTGCACGCCTTCTGCAACCAAGATGGAGTTCACGCACCTCGCCTGCGGCCCACAGACCGACAAGGATTTCGCAAGGGCACGCCGCTCCGCCGCGTGAACAGCCGCCTGACGACCGTCGTCCTGCTGGGGTTCGCTGTCGGCCTGCTGCTGGCCGCGCCGGGCACGGCCGACGCGCACCACGTCAGGGCGCACCGGGCGCAGTACGCGAAGATGCTGAAGACCTGGGACCTCACCCACACCCAGTTGGAGCAGTACTTCGATGCCGAAAGCGGCAGCCTGAACACCCTGAGCAACGAGATGTCAGAGCTGATCGGCTCACCGGAACCCGGCGCCCAAGCTCGTCTTCAAGTTGACGAGATGGCCGCGAAGTCCCTTGCCGGCGTACTTGCGAAGGCCGCAACAAATGGGCGCGACCGGGTTGACAAGAAGGTCGAAAGCGCCAGGAAGAAGGTGAAGCGGTCGTGGTTCAAGCCCCCGAAGGACTACGGCAGTTTCCTCATGAACACGCTTCCGGTGACGACGTACTTCACCGACTACTGGAACGCCTTGGACAAGCTCGCGGCGGCGGCGCAGGCTCTCTCAGCGGGCGACATCGCGAAGTACGACAGTGGGGCTCTCGACGCACTCAACCTGGAGAACTAGGGCAACGTCCTTTTCGAAAGCGGCATGACGTCCCTGAAGGCGCTCCTCTAGGAATCAATCATGTGGGAGTCAAGCTGCCCCTGACCGACGCCGTGCCGGCGGGCACGTTCCCGTACGTGCTCGATCCGACCGGCGGCTCGTCGAGAGCCTGAGGGAGAGGAGTGTCTGCGAGAACTTCTGCAGGGACGGTCGAGATCGCCCGCGGCGTGCACTGGCTGCCCATACTCGGCACCAACGTCTACTTCGTGCGCTCGGGGGAGTCCTGGGTGCTGATCGATACCGGATTCCCCGGCTCCGGGCGGATCATCGCGGAGAGCGCAAAACGCCTGTGCGGCGCGTGGCTCTGGGACCTGGTGCGCCGCACGCCGCGGCTCTCGGGCCCACCGACCGCCGTCACCTGTGATTGGCGAGATGCGGCCGCGTCGGTCGTCGCGCTCGCCGACCTCGACCCGTGGGTTCTGGCGACCGGTCACGGGACGCCGTTTGTCGGCGCGCCGACGGCTCCAGCGCTGCGCGCGTTCGCGGCGCGGTGCGAAAGAGCGGACGGAAGCGACCAGGCCGCCTGACCTTGCCGCCCAAGTAGCCGCTTCGGCATACTGCCGAGAGTCGCGGCCCCGCGCGGTGTTCCGGGCCTCCTGCCGGGGGTCTCGGCCCAGGTCAACTCCGCCGCCGGCTTATCCAAACGCTTGAACTCCTTCCTGCACGGGAGTACACGGTCACGATAACAAGTTCCTGAGTAGTGCGGCGCTTCACACGGGGAGGCTGAGATCCGCCGGACGTTCCACAGCGGCCACCGCGGTCCGGCGGGGAACCGCTGGTGAGACCGGCCCGCGGGTCGGGTCCTCGTCGCAGCGAGGGATCATCGGAACGACACGCTCTGGCGGGTGACGGCATGAGAGGACCAAGGGTCCTGTACGTCAGCGGGTCGATCGGCCTTGGGCACGTGAGCAAGGACCTCGCGATCGCGCGCGAGCTGCGCCGGGCGCGGCCCGACATCGAGATCGTCTGGCTGGCCGGGCATCCGGCCTCCCAGGTGCTCCACGACGCCGGCGAACGTGTGGCGCCCGAATGCGTGCGGTGGGTCGGGGCCAGCGCCATCGCGGAGCGCTGCACGCGCGGCGGGCAGCTCAACCTCGTGCGCTACGTGTACCGTTCACTGCCCTCGTGGGCTCGGAACACGCGTCTGTTCCGGGCGGCGCTTCACGCCTACGATATCGACATAGCCGTGGGTAACGAGGCCTGGGAGGTCGACATCCCACTCGTGCTGGGCGTCCTGCGCTTACCCGTTCCCTTCGTCATGATCTTCGACTTCGTCGGCTGCGACGCGATGGCCCC
>JAPLCL010000085.1 GCA_026392265.1 Actinomycetota bacterium | reverse complement strand
TTGACGACCTCGGTGCACGTCACGAAGTACGCGGATCGCAGCCGCACCTCGCGGCCGGGAGCGAGGCGGAAGAACTTGCGCGGAGGCTCCTCCATGAAGTCGTCGCGTTCGATCCACAGCTCGCGGGTGAACGGTACGCGCCGGCTCCCGGCGGACGGATCCTCCGGGTTGTTGGCGACCTCCACCTCCTCGACCTGCCCCTCGGGGTAGTTCTCGACGACCACCTTGATGGGGTCCAGCACGGCCAAGCGGCGGGACGCGGTGCGGTTGAGGACGCCCCGCACGGCGTGCTCCAGCATGCCCACCTCGACGACGCTGTCGGCCTTGGCCATTCCGACCATCGCCACGAAGTCGCGGATGCCCTCGGCGGGGAAGCCGCGTCGGCGCAGACCGGACATGGTGGGCATCCGGGGATCGTCCCAGCCGCGCACGTGGCCCTCGTTGACGAGGCGCAGGAGGACGCGCTTCGAGAGGACGGTGTGCGTGAGGTTGAGCCGGGCGAACTCGATCTGGCGCGGGCGCGAGGGCACCGGCAGGTTGTCGATGAGCCAGTCGTAGAGCGGCCGATGGCCTTCGAACTCCAGGGTGCAGATGGAGTGCGTGATGCCCTCGATCGCGTCGGATTGCCCGTGGGCGAAGTCGTAGGTCGGGTAGACGCACCAGGCGGCGCGCGTGCGCGGATGCTCCGCGTGGAGGATACGGTACAGCACGGGGTCGCGCAGGTTGATGTTGGCGGCGGCCATGTCGATGCGCGCGCGCAACACGCGAGCGCCGTCGGGGAACTCGCCGGCGCGCATGCGCGCGAAAAGGTCGAGGCTTTCCTCAGCTTGCCGGTCCCGCCAGGGGCTCTCCCGGCCGGGCTCGGTGAACGTGCCGCGGTGCTCGCGGATCTCGTCGGCGCTGAGGTCGTCCACGTAGGCCTTGCCGGCCTTGATGAGGTCGACGGCCCACTCGTAGAGCTGCTCGAAGTAATCCGACGCGTAGTAGAGGTGTTCGCCCCAGTCGAACCCCAGCCAGCGCACGTCGGCCTCGATGGAGTCGATGTACTCCTGCTCTTCCTTGGTGGGGTTCGTGTCGTCGAAGCGCAGGTGGCAGCGGCCGCCGAACTCCTTGGCGATGCCGAAGTTGAGGCAGATCGACTTGGCGTGGCCGATGTGGAGGTAGCCGTTCGGCTCCGGGGGGAAGCGCGTGACGATGCTCTGGTGCCGGCCCTCGCGCAGGTCGGCGGCGACGATCTCGCGGATGAAGTCGCCGCGCTCAGGCGATGATGGTGTCGGGGTGCTCACGAGGCCGAAGGATAGCACAGGGCAGCGGCGGACGACCCGCTCGAGGACTGGGCGTAGGAGGCGTAGAGGGTGGGGAGTCCGACCGGTCCCCTCACGGCACCACGATGCGCTGGATTCTCGAGACCGACGCGACATTGTGGTTGGTGCCGAGGACGCGCGCGCACCACATACGCGCCGGGCTTCCGTGACCCAGCCCGACGGCGATCGCCCTCCCTCAGAGCAAGACCCCGTTGTCGTGCTACGCGGCGCTGAGCGGCTTGATGAGCCGCACATCGTCTTTGATCGCCTGAGCCGCATCCCAGAGGTCCACGGCGCGCTGCGCGTTCAGCCAGAACTCCGGTGTGTTGCCGAAGAGACGGGAGAGCCGCAGCGCCATCTCCGGGCTCAGCGCCCGGCGTTCGCGCAGAAGCTCGTTGACCGTCTGACGGGACACGCCCAGGGACTCGGCCAGCCTCGCGACGGTGAGGCCGTAGTCGGGCAGGAAGTCCTCGCGAAGCATCTCGCCCGGATGCGTGGGGCGACGCAGCATCTCGCCGGTGTTGGTGATGCTCATCTCACACCTCGCCTTTAGTGATAGTCGGTGACTTCGACGTCGTAGGCGTCGCCATCCTCGAAGCGGAAGCAGATGCGCCACTGGTCGTTGATCGAGATCGAGTGCTGCCCTTTGCGCTCGCGGTCGAGGGCGTGCAGCCGATTGCCGGGCGGGACCTTGAGGTCATCGAGCTGCGTCGCCAGGTCGACGTACTCAAGCTTGCGGGCGGCGCGCCGAGCGACGTCCGGCGGGAAGCGTGTGGCCGTGCCCATGAGGTAGAGCTGCTGCGTGCGCTTGTCGGCGAACGTCTTGATCACGAGCGCAGTGTAACGCGTCACGTGACATGGGTCAAGACCGCGGGTTCTCTGGAAAGGACCGGCGGCGAGTGAGGCACGAGTCGTCGCCGATCATGTGAAGAGCTGGCAGACGGTCGGCACGTTGCGTCGCCGGCACGGGCTCGTGACGCGCGGTGAGCCGGGCTACCGGGTCGAGGACTGGACCTGGGAGGCGAGAAAGGTGAGGAGCTCGGTGCGCCGAGGGCCTACGGGGTGAAGAAGCCCAGGAGGAACTCGCCGGTGCGGGCGTCGACGAATGACACGCTGTGGTGCACCAGGTATGGGGGTCCCGGGGTCGCTCCCGGTTGCAGTGGCCCGCCGACGCGAGGGTCGAACGGCCTGCGCATGGTGCGGGTGACGACCCAGGTGAGCCAGTTCCGCATCGGCCCGTGCGGAGCGATGATCGTCTGCGGCGCGGAGACGACGGCGAGCACGGCTCGTGCCGGCTTCCCGTAGCCCAGCCCGACGGCGATCGCCCTCTTGCGAGAGATCACGGGTGGCAGGTGTCTGGGCGCCGGCTTCAGCAGGGCGAGGTGGCTGCTCGGCCAGACCCCGGGCGGAGGGATGACGCCGGGGGCGACGTTCACGGTCACCCTGGTGGTCTGCGCGAGCTCTCGGCTTGGTGCGACGATGGGCGCGACGGTGACGCCGGAGTCTCCCACATGAATCTGCGCGGAGGGTGCTCCCCAGTAGTCGACCGTGAGCAGATACCAGCCCGTCTGCAGCTGGAAGTTGAAGCTGCCGTCTGCGGCAGTGTGCGTGCTCACAGGCCGCACGTGCGGCTTTCGGCTGAGCGCTGTGACCAGGAGGCCGGCGCCGGGGGCGTCTGACTGCGCCCCTTTCAGCAGCACTGTGCCGCTGACGTTGCCGGCTGGAGACGGGGAGAGGCTAGCCTCGGCCTGTGCGCAAGCCGTGAGGGACATCGCCAAGAGGCAGACAAGCGCGATCGCGGTGCCGACCCGCCAGCGGATGCCCATGCGTTCCATCGCCGCGACTCGATCTCCGTGGTGACCCATATCCATGGGGCTCCCGTCGTTGTCGCCGCCGTGCCCGTGCTCTGCCACCATACTGTTAATGCCGCCAGCCAGGTTCCTGTGACAGAGGACGCCGACAAGGCCCTCCCTGTCACAGAATCGCCGCTCGCGGCATTAGTGTAGTGAAAGGCGCGTCGCTGCGGTCTGAGACGAGGAGCGCATGGGCGAAACCGAGCATCGGCGGGACGAGGAGTTGCTGGTCGCATCAGGCGACCGGCCCGCACGCTTCGTCGCGCTCTACGACCGCACGCTGCCCGGCCTGCTCGCCTACTTCGTGCGCCGCACCCTCGACGCACAGGTGGCGGCCGACCTGGCGGCGGAGACGCTGGCCGAGGCCTACGCCTCTCGCGGGCGCTTCCGCGATCGCGGCGAGGGCTCGGCGGCCGCCTGGCTCTCCACGATCGCGCGCCGCAAGCTCGGGCGCTACCGGCGCCGCCTGCGCGTCGAGGACGCCGCCCGCAGGCAGCTGGGTATGGAGCGGATCGAGCTCGGCCCCGAGGACATCGAGCGCATCGAGGCGCTCATCGACTTCGAGCACATCGGCCGGGAAGTGAGGGACGCCTTCGGTGAGCTGCGCGCCGATCAGCGTGAGGCGCTGCGCCTGCGCGTCATCGATGGCAGGTCGTACAGGGAGATCGCAGCCGCGCTCGGCTGCAGCGAGGACGTCGTGCGGGCGCGAGTCAGCCGGGGACTCAAGCGGCTGGCCGCGCAGCTGGAAGGATGAGGTGACGTGATGGACGCTGAGGAGAGAGAACGCAGGCTGGCCGAGACCCGGTTCGCCGCCGAACTGCGCGGGCAGTTCGAGGTGCTGACGGAGAGGGTTCGGCAGCCGCGCAGGCCCCGGCGCTGGCTCGCCATCGCGGTCGCGGCCGGAGTGGCCGTCGCGGGCCTGCTCGGCACCGTCGCCCTCGCAGGCGGCTTCGACCCGGACCCGGCGCACCTTCCCGATCCACCGCTCCCGGCGGAGTCCGTGTATCCCATGAACGCCAGCGGTGATACGTTCGGGCCCAACAAGCCGCTGGTGAAGGAGCCTGACCTCATGGCGGTCATGGCCACGAACGGTAAGGTCGGGTACTGCTACCGGACGGAGCTCGTGGGATCCCATCAGCCACCCGGAACGCCCGAGGAGGCCGTGGCCGGCAATGAAGCCACCCTGAGGGGCCGGATGATCCCCGTCTACGAGTCCGACGGCGTCACGCAGATCGGCGTCTTCCAGGTCGGAGGACCGGGGAGCAAGTCGATAGGGAAGCTGGCTGACGACACCACCATCACCCAGGAAGCCGACGCCGACGGCAACATCATCACGACGACGGTGGCCCCGGACGGCACCACGACCATCGAGACTAAGGCGCTCGACGGCACGGTCACGACGAAGGCGCTGACCGCAGCCGAGGCCGCGCGCCTGAAGACGACCCCGACACCGAAGCCCTCTCCCGCCGCATCGCGTGAGCCGGACAAGCCGCGAGCCTGGCTGCTCGAGCGGATGTCGAGCCTCGCCCGCGACGCCGGCGATGCCCGGGCGACCGCTCGCTGGGAACTGCAGTCGAGGTACTACCTGAAGCGCATCGAGGGGGAGAGCTGGCCAACGTCCGTGTACGCGCAGTGGGCGACTGTCTGGCTCGTCATCATGCACGGCGACTTCGCCGGCGGCGGCTGGAGGTACTGGCTGCTAGACCAGGACTCACACAATGTGATCTCCCAGGGCCAGAGCGACCGGCCGTTCGACACGTCCAGGATCCCGCCGCCGCAGGGGCCTATCAAGCTCGGCGGGAAGTGATGCCGATGGTCGTATGCGAAGGGGGAGCTGCACGGTGCTAAAGAAGACCCTGCTCATCGGGATCCCCGTGGTCGTCGTGCTGGCGCTCGTGGCGGCGATCGTCGTGCCTCCCCGCCTGATGCACAGCTCCGCGATCGAGGCGAGGGCCGTCGGGGTGTGGCAGGAGACCGACTCCTCGCAGGCCTTCAAGCTCGCCATCCACACCAATCCGGGCGCTGCCGAAGGCGTCGCCTACACCGTGACATATCCGCGCTCGTTCAAGGTGCCGTTCCCGGCCTCGCTGTCAGGCGATCAGATCCTCATCTGGGGCGAGAACACGGATGACATTATGTGGACCGTCGCCTACAACGAGAAGACCGACACGTTGACCGTCACGCGGCCGAACGGCAGTGAGACGCACACGCTCAAGCGCATCGCAGACCGAGAAGCACCGGCGCCGAAGTGGCTCCACAAACAGGCGCGCATGATGGCCAGACAGGGCAAGGCCACGCAGGCCTGGTGGACGAAGACCACACTCGAGCAGGCGCTGCGCGCAGTCGAGCCCGGGCACTGGCAGAAGCCCAGCGCGAAGAACAGGCGATCGACGTACCTGCTTATCATGCGCGGCGCCTTCACCCCGTGGTCATATCCGGCGGAGCCGGGCCCTGCGCCGGTCGCCTGGGGATTCGAGGTCATCGACCCCACCACGCACTTGGTCAATGAGTCAGGAGGGACCAACTCGCCACCGAACACCGGGGGCCTGGACTTGCACGAGATCGATCTCACGTCGCTCCCTGGCGGGTGAGCGCGGTGGCGGAGGCCGGGCGTCACCACGCAGGAGCTGGGGACTCGCACCCTGATGGAGCGCGTTTCCGCTCAACGAGCCGCGGCTGGCCTTCGTGACGAGACCTCGGCGACCTCTCTGATCGCCCTGTTTGTCGGCTCGAAAGTCCTGAAGGCCCCGACGAGAAGCTCGATGGGCACGAAGGCCCCGCGCCCCCCTCTCTCTCCACTACCGAGGCACGGCCACCAGCCGCGTCATCGAGGTAGTTGCGTCGGTCGCGCTGTAATTCTGCAGGGTCGGCGTGAGCTTCCTGCGTTGTCAGCGCAGCTGCCGGCCGGTGAGGCCCAGCAAGCGGTCCTGTAACGGCGCACTCTCGGGGACCGCGACGGCCGGTCCGAACACGCCCATCTGGCGCCACGCCTCGGCGTCGGGGGCAATCTCGTCCCAGAGTCCCTGCACGAGATCGTCGGGCAGCGTCGTGTCGGCGCCGATGAACCTCGCGAGGTCGTACACGCGCAGGCCGCGGAAGCTGGTGATGTGCTTGAGGTACTCGCGGGCCGGGAAGTCGCCGTAGGAGAGGTGCACGATCCGGTCCAGGTCGTCGAAGGCGCGCACGGTCAGCACGGCGGTCTCCACGATGGCGGCGAAGTTCAGCTTGGGGTGATCGCCGAGCAGGTCGCCGTCGTACTTGTCGCCGACCTCCGCGATGGTCTTGCCGGCAAGCACCTCAGGCACCCAGGCGTCGTCGTAGGCGTGGTAGTTGATCGTCTGCCGTAGCGTCGTGCCGGGCTTGCGAGTCATGTCGTCCGGCACGCGGCTATCCCACTGGTCGTCGCGGATCTGGTCGACCACGTTCTTCAGGGCTTCGTCGGCCAGGATGAAGACGTCCTTTTCGTTCACGGTGTCCTCCTCGGTCTGCCGGCGCCGCTCAGCCGCCGACGAAGCCGAGCCGCAGCGTCGCGGCGATCTCCTCCGGGGTGATGAAGATGAGCTCGCCGCCCAGCTGCTTCTGCAAGAAGTAGTCGTCGGTGCGGTATTCGTGCTTGAAGGCCGAGCGCGCGATGATGCGCAGGGTGACGGCATGGCCCGCTGAACCTGCGGCGAGCGGCCCGCCCGGGAGCGGCCCCCCGCCGAGCGTGAAGTTGAACGCCGACAGGCCTTCACGCTCATACCAGGCGAGCACCTTCGAGAGGCCGGCGGCGAGAGCCGCGACCTGCTCGCCGCCGAGCTCCGCGATGCGCCCGAAACCGGGTAGCACGGCGATGACCTCGCGGCCGCCGGTAGGCGCGAACGGCGCCAGCCATGTGCAGCCGGCGCGGCTGGCGATGAAACGCTCGCCGCGCTCGGTCTCTTCGTCGACGAGCGCCCGCCAGTAGGGCACGCCGTGCTCGGCCTGGAACTGCTCGGCGCGCTCCCACATCATCTGCAGCAGCCACGGCACGGCGGTGCCGCCGAACATCTGGAAGTGGGGGTGCACGAGACTCGCGCCGGCCGGCAGCATATGGTTGCAGCACAGTTCCAGGTGCTCGAGTCCCTCGTAGGCGCGCTCGGCGCGGGCGGCGAAGTCGATCGCCGCGCCGAGCCCCTCCTCGAGCAGGTCGGGCGTGAACTGCGACGGACGCAGAAAGTGGAGGTCCGGATAGGTGATGACCGCGTGGAGGGCGGCCAGCGGGAACAGGTTGGGGAACACCAGCGCC
>JAPLCL010000387.1 GCA_026392265.1 Actinomycetota bacterium | reverse complement strand
GACTCGCCGACGCGCTGCCCGAGGTGGCCGTGGTCTACGGCCCGCCCGTGCGCGCCGCCGGCGAGACCCTTCTCGCCGATCTGGCGCGCTGCTTCGCGGCGACCAGCAAGCACGTGCAGCTCACGACGCTGCGCTCCGCCGACGAGGCACGCGCGGTGCTGCGCATGGCGCTCGCCGTGGCCGGCTCCGAGATCGAGATGCGCGGCCGCCCGCCGGTCAGCCTGTGCGCCGGCGCCGACGCGCTCGGCGCCGCATCGGTGTTCGCCCGCGCCGGCCTGCCGGTGGGCATCGTTGCGGCGCCCAACGGCCGCGCGGCCGGCGCTGACGATCAGGCCGACCTGGCCGCGGCTCTCGTGCGGCATCATGCCGGCGTGCTGGCCGCGTGCGCCGCCATCCAGGCGACGGTCCCGGGGGCCCCGTTCTTCTACGTCGCCGACCCGGCGCTCGCGGGCCTGGCGGCCGGCAGTCCCGCAGCCGCCATGTTCCAGATCGCCGCCACGCAGCTGGCCGCCCATATCGGGCTGCCCGTGAGCGCCGTCGGCATGACCACCGGCAGCCACGAGCCCGATTGGCAGGCCTGTACGCAGAACGCCTTTGCCGCGCTCAGCACGATGGCCGCCGGCGCCGACCTCACGGCGGGCGCCGGCACACTGGGCGGCGGGAGCGTCTTCTCCGCCCAGCAGCTCGTCATGGACTCCGAGATCTACTCGTGGAACGCGCGTATCGTCGCGGGCGTCATGGTCGACGAGGAGACCATCGCCCTGGACGCGATCGAGCGGGTCGGCATCGGCGGCAACTTCCTCGGCCAGCGTCATACCCGCAAGCACATGAACGACATCTGGCGGCCGCGGCTTCTGGACCGCAGCATGTGGGACGCCTGGGTGGCGTCCGGCAAGGAGGGCGCCTACGAGAAGGCGTCGGAGCTGGTCGACAAACACCTCGCCGAGCACCGAGTGCTGCCGCTCGGCGACGAAGTCACGGAGACGCTTGCCCGCATCGTGGCCGAGGCCGGACTGTAGCGGCCCGACACGCGGATGCACGGATTCCCACGAAGCCGGAGCTGCTACGCCGCCGGCGCCTCACGAAAAGGAGAAGGACTATGACCAGGAGCTACAAGGACATACCGCTCTTCAAGGATGTCACAGAGGAAGAGTGGAGCGACTACCGCTGGCAGATGCGCCACCGTCTCACCACCACCGCCGACTTCGAGCAGGTGCTCAACCTCACCGAACAGCAGCGCGCCGACCTCGACGCCTGCATGGGCAAGTTCCGCGTCTCTGTGACGCCGTACTATGCCTCGCTGATGGATCCCGACGACCCCCGCTGCGCGGTGCGCATGCAGGCCGCGCCCTCTCCGGCCGAGCTGGTCATCCATCATGAGGATATCAAGGATGCCGTCAGCGAGGACTTCGACTCGCCGACGCCGCGCATCACGCACCGCTACCCCGACCGCGTGCTCTTCGTGGTCACCGAGATGTGCTCCATGTACTGCCGCCACTGTACGCGGCGGCGCCTGGTCGGCGGCACCGAGGCCATGGTCAAGCAGGTCGAGATCGACAACGCCATCAAGTACATCGAGCGCTCCCCCGAGGTGCGCGACGTGCTGATCAGCGGCGGCGACCCACTGGTCCTCTCCGACGAGCAGCTCGAGGCGATCATCAAGCGTGTGCGCGCTATCCCCCACGTCGAGATCATCCGCCTCGGCACGCGCGCCCCGGTGGTCTTCCCACAGCGCATCACCCCCGAGCTCGTGACGATGCTCAAGAAGTACCAGCCTCTCTACATCAACACGCACTTCAACCACCCCAAGGAGTTCACCCCCGAGAGCAAGAAGGCCTGCGACATGCTCGCCGACGGCGGCTTCCCGCTGGGCAACCAGACCGTGCTCATGGCCGGCATCAACGACTGCGCCAACGTCATGAAGAAACTCGTGCACAAGCTGGTCGAATACCGCGTCAAGCCTTACTACTACTACCAGTGCGATCTCGCCGAGGGCACCGCGCACTTCCGCACCAGCGTGGCCAAGGGCATCGAGATCTACGAGAGTCTGCGCGGGCACACCACGGGCTTCGCCGTGCCGACCTACATCATCGACGCCATCGGCGGCGGCGGGAAGACACCGGTGTTCCCCAACTACGTCATCAGCCAGGCCCCGCACCAGATCATCCTGCGCAACTACGAAGGCGTGATCAGCAAGTACACCGAGCCCAAGGAGTACGTGGAGGGTGAGTGCCACTGCGAGGGCTGCGAGACGGAGAAGAAGCGGCTCGGCGTAGCCGGCCTCTTCGACAGCCCCGAGCCGACGCTCTCGGATGTGTGGACGGCACGCATGCAGAAGGTCGTCGACCGCAAGAACCGCATGGCCGACGTGTCCGGCCCGGCCAAGATCTGAGGCGGCCGGCATGCCGAGAGTCTTCGTCGAACCCATCGGGCTGACCCTGCCGGTCGACGAGCAGGAGACCCTGCTCGACGGCCTCATGCGCGCGTCCGTCGACATCCCCACCGACTGCGCGGGGCGCGGCACCTGCGGCAAGTGCCTCGTGAGAGTCGGCTCCGGCGAGCTCACGGCGCCAACTGAGCGCGAGCTCAAGCGCATCCCGGAGAAGCTGCGCGCCGAGGGCTGGCGCCTGGCTTGCCAGGCGTCTCCTCGCGCGGCGCGGGTCAGCATCGAGGTGCGCGGTACCGCCGGGCAGCGCCGCATCCTCACCACGTCCAAGCTGCGCCACGGTGCCGCGCATCCTGCCGTGGTGACCCGGATGGTCGAGTTGCAGCCGCCGACGCTCGCCGACCCGCGCTCCGACCTGGAGCGCTTCGACGAGGCCCTCGGCGGCGTCGAGGTGCCGCTCAAGGTCCTGAAGTGTCTCCCCAAGACCCTCCGTGACGGACGCTGGCGGGTGATCGCCACGCTGTACGGCAAGCGCGTGATCGACGTGCATGCCGTCGACCACGACACGCCGGAGCTCTACGGAGCGGCGGTCGACGTCGGCACCTCCAAGGTCATCGTCTACCTGTTCGACCTCGCGCGCGGCGTGCTCATCGATCAGGAGGCCGTGGAGAACCCGCAGATG